>JAEHDK010000251.1 GCA_016880465.1 Micromonosporaceae bacterium | reverse complement strand
TGGAGCTACAACAAGCACAATGACCAGAACCCTGAGGATTGATATGATGCCTGCGAGCACCGCGCCAGCAGCCAGAGGCCGGGCAACTTCTCCCGATTTGGCGCGGCGGGCAAAATCTACGGTCACGGCAGTTGATGAGACCAGTCCGCCGGCGATGCTGGTCAGCAACGTGCCTTTTGCATCGCCAAGGATTTTTGTAGCCAGATAACCGGCAAAGGATATGCCTGCGGTCAGCACCGTGAGCAACCACATATCCCGCGGGCTCAATGTGTCAAAGGGAGAGATTGGCTTGTCCGGCAGGATTGGCAGCACAATCACCGTCATGGCAAGGAGCAAAAGAGCCGACCGCAGTTCTACCCAACTCAGTTTCTGCAGAAATTCATGAAGCAGCTCGCGGCTGGCAAGCAGGCCCGCAGTTGCCGCGCCCACCGCCGCCGCCGTCAGGGGATCGCCGACAATTGCCAACGCACCGAGTGCGAACACAACGAGGGCAGCCACCGTTGCCGTAACGCTAAAGGTTTTCTCTTCTTCTGTTTCGCGGTAACTGAACCAGGCAAAAATGGCACCGAAGACAGCAAATGAGACACCGAGAATCAATGGCGTGCTCAGGATTTGGGATAACGCGGCATTGATGCCGCCAAGGAGGCCTGACAACGCAAAGGTGCGCACTCCTGCAGTCCTCTGGCCCGCCAGTTCCTCCCGTTGCTGCCAGCCGCGCACAACACCGACGGCCAGGCCGATGGCCAGCGCCAAACCAAGACGCATGAGGAGGGTGTCCGCATCAAACGACAGCGGATCGAGGTCCGGCGCGGCGCCCAGGCACCGTGGCACCCCGGCCGGTGCGCCGAGATTCTGGTCGACGGGCAGGTCGTCGGGTACGCCGGCGAGCTGCACCCGGCCGTCTGCGGCACGCTGGAGCTGCCGCGCCGGACCAGCGCGACCGAGCTCGACCTGGACTCCGTACCGTACCCCGACGTCGTCACCGCCCCGGCGATCTCCGGGTTCCCGCCCGCGCTGATCGACGTGGCGCTCGTCGTACCCGCCGACACGCCGGCCGCCCAGGTGGAGCGCGCGCTCGCCGAGGGCGCGGGCACGCTGCTGGAGTCGGTGCGGCTGTTCGACGTGTACGCGTCGGAGCAGCTCGGCGCCGGGCGCAAGTCGCTGGCGTACAAGCTGACGTTCCGGGCGCCGGACCGGACGCTCACGGCGCAGGAGGCGGTCACTGCTCGCGACGCCGCGGTGGCGGAGGCCGCGGCCCGGGTGGGCGCGACTCTCCGGGGGACGTGACCGTCTGGCGGGCCGGGTGAAGATCGGGTTAGCTTGTGCGCCATGCATCGCATCGAGGCGAACCTGATGATCCCCGGCCGCGGCGAACCCACCCGGGACGCCGTGGTCGTGCTGGACGGCGCGGCGATCAGCTACGCCGGGCCAGCGGCCGGCGCGCCGGACACCCCGGCCGCGACCGTCGTACGGACGCACACCGTCATGCCCGGCCTGTGGGACTGCCACGGACACCTGATGGGCCTGCTCTCGCTGGACTTCTCCCGGCTGCCGCAGGAGCCGGTCGCGCTGCGGGCCGCGCGGGTCACCGCCGACCTGCGGGCGGCGCTCGACGCCGGCGTGACCAGCGTCCGCGAGGTCGGTGGGCTCGGCGTGTACCTCGCCCGCGCGGTCGCCGAGGGCACCGTGCCCGGTCCGTCGATCTATGCCGCCGGTGCCGTGCTGTCGACCACCGGCGGGCACGGCGACCTGCACAGCTACCCGGCACCGTGGGTGACCGACTTCAGTCACGTCGCGGGCGACCTGCAGCTCGCCGACGGTCCGGCGGAGTGCGCCCGCGCCGTCCGGCTCCAGCTGCGGCGGGACGCGAAGCTCATCAAGATCTGCGCTTCGGGCGGCGTACTGTCCGAAGTGGACCATCCGATCCACCAGCAGTTCACCGATGCCGAGCTGCGCGCGATCGTGGAGGTCGCCGGGCTGGCCGACCGCGTGGTCGCGGCACACTGCCACGGTAAGCCGGGCATGCTGGCCGCGCTCGAGGCCGGCGTCCGCACCATCGAGCACGGTACGTACCTCGACGAGGAGGTCGCCACCGCGATGCGGGAGACGGGGGCGATCCTCGTCACCACGCGGACGATCGTGCAGGAGATCCTGGAGAGCCGGGCCGCGCCGCCGTACGCGCAGGCCAAGCTCGAGGCAATCGCGGACCGGCACGCCGGTGCCCTCGCGCTCGCCCGCGAGCAGGGCGTACGGATCGCGATGGGTACCGACATCGCGCTGACCGGTAGGCACCTGCCCAACTCGTGGGGTCGCAACGGTCGCGAGCTGCCCCTACTGGTGGCCAACGGGTTCACCCCGCTGGCCGCGATCGAGGCGGCGACCGGGACCGGCCCGGACACGCTCGGCCCCCAGGCGCCGCGCTCCGGCCAGCTCGTCGCCGGGTACGACGCCGACGTGCTGACGGTCGACGCCGATCCGCTCGACGACATCGAGGTCCTGGCCCAGCCAGATCACGTCACGGGCGTCTGGCGGGCCGGCGTACGGGTCAAGGGCTAGCCGCATCCCGGTTCGTCACAAAGCAAGCACGGTCCGGACGCACCGGGCGAACGGCCCGAACGACCGTCGCGCCGGATTGGTGCAGCAGGCAGACTCGCTGCGTGGTAGTTGGTCCATGGCTGTCGCCGATCGGCCGCCGGGGGGTCGTCGACACGGTCCGGACCGGTTTGGCCACGGGCAGCGTGCTCGTCTACGGGCCCGCGGGGATCGGCAAGTCGACCGTCCTCGACGCCGCCGCGCAGGGCGCCGCGGCCGACACGCGGGTGCTGCGCGCCGCCGCCGCGGAGGCCGAGTCCGAGCTGCCGTACCTGGCCCTGGTCGACCTCTTCGGCGACGCCATCGGCGAGCTGGCCGGCACCCTACCGGCCCAGCTGCGGGCCGCTCTGGATGCCGCGCTGCTGCGCAGTGCCGCGCCCGCGACCGCCCAGGACCAGTTGGCGGTACGCCTGGCCGTGCTGGAGATGCTCCGCCAGCTCGCGGCCCGGCAGCCGGTCCTGATCGTGCTCGACGACGTGCAGTGGGTCGACGAGCCGAGCGTCGGCGTGCTGAGTTTCGTCGCGCGCCGGCTCGGCAGCGTGTCCGTACGGGTGCTTGCGGCCGAGCGGGTTCCCGACGGGGCGAACCCGCGCCGGCGGGACCTGTGTCCCGAGTCGTGCACCGAGCTGGTGCTCCCGCCGATGGCCACCGGTGACGTGGCGGAGCTGCTGCGCGAGCGGTTCCGCGACGCCCTGCCGGGCACCGCGCTCGCCCGGGCCAGCGCGGTCAGCGGCGGCAACCCGCTCTACGCGGTCGAGCTGGGCCGGGTCCTCGCCCGGCCGGAGGCGGCCGCGCTCGCCCTGGACCCGCTGCCGGTGCCGGGCCGGCTGCGCGAGCTGCTCGCCGACCGGCTGGCCGCGCTGTCCGAGGCGAGTACGGGCGCCCTCCTCGTCGCCGCCTCGGCGGCCCGCCCGACCCGGGCTCTCGTGGCCCGGCTGGAGCCGGCGCTGGGTCCCGACGTGCTCGGCGGGCTGGAGGCCGCCGAGCGGGCCGGCGTGGTACTGATCGACCCGGGCGGTACGGTCAGGTTCAGCCACCCGCTGCTGCGCGAGATGGTCTACGGCGATGCGGTACCGGCCGCCCGGCGCCGGGTGCACGAGCAGCTGGCCGAGGTCGCGGACGATCCGATGGAACGGGCGCGGCACCTCGCGCTCGCCCACGCCGATCCCGACGAGACGCTGGCCGCGGTGCTCATGGACGCGGCCGCGGTCGCTGCGCAGCGCGGTGCCCCGGGTACCGCAGCGGATCTCGCCCGGCTCGCCGCCGATCGCACCCCGCCCGGCTTGCCGGGGCTGGCGGCCGCCCGCCGGCTGGTGGCGGCCACCCACGCGTACGCC
>JAEHDK010000250.1 GCA_016880465.1 Micromonosporaceae bacterium | reverse complement strand
TCGGCGTCCTCCAGCTCGGCCGCTTATGCCCGCACGTCGCAGAACAGCTGCAGGCTGATCTGCTCGTCGACCGGGCCGGCCAGCCCCGCCATGCCCAGCGTGTAGCGGGCCGCGCCGCCCCACACGTATTCGGCCTCGGCCAACTTCGGGTTGTAGGCGTAGTCGATCCTCGCGTTGGCCAGCGCCGGATGCGCGGCCTGCCGGATCTGCAGCCGGTGGATCACCGCCTGTTTCGCCGCCACCAGCAGCTGCGTCGGGGTCATCGTGCCCACTGGCGTGGTCATGCCAGCCACACCTTGCGCCGCCCGTACAGCGGCGTCTGCTGGTAGGCGGCGTCGACGTCGGGGATACCGGTGCGTGTCGCACCCGGCGTCGACAACCGGTACACGCCACCCTGGGCCACGGTGAACGACATCGCCCGGTCCGGGATGTTGCTGGACGTCGCCGTGGCCTTTGAGCGGATTCGCAGCACCCCGGCCGAACGGATCGTCTGCGGCGGCATGTCCGCGCCGTGCTCGTACTCAACGATCACGTTACGGTGTCCCGCCGGCCACTTCTCCCCGTCGTCACGCACCAGCAGGCCGGCATCGAGCGCGGCTACCGCCGCCAGTTGGTCGGCGGTCAACGCGACGAATGTGCCGCCCGCCCGTTCCGCGACCGACACGGTCCGCACCGAACGCACCACCATGTCCGGCACGACAAGCTCGTCGGTGCCTGACCCGTCCAGCAGGAATCGCGCGAACCGGGGCACCCACGCCTGCCCGGTGATCTGATCGCACTCCTGCTCAACCTCGATGCGTTTCTGCGCCAACTTCTCCGGCGTCCACTTGGCGGTGTCGCGCAGGTCGCGGTGCTCGGCGCGGACCTCGTCGAGACCAAAGTAGAACCCGCCGACGATCTCGATGAAGTCCCGGATCGTGATCACGGCGCCGCCGAACGACCCGGACCAGTCCAGCGTCAACGCGTCCAGCAGCGGCTGCGCCGGCGGCGGGTAGGTGTAGGTGCCCAGCGACGTGCGCGTGGCCGTGGCGCTGGCCACGACGGTGCCGTCCAGCCGTTTCAGCGTCACCGTCACATCCCCGGCCGCGTCGGTGAGCTGCCCGTCCGGCCGGAACTGTTTGGTCAGCGTCTGCTGCACGGTCTGCTGGATACGGATCAGGTCCATCGCAGCACACCCCAGCCGTAGGGCGTGTGTTGCGCCGAGCAGATCTCTACGGTGTCGGGCCACCGCTCGACAAGTTCCGGCCAGAAGCGGTACACCTGCGCCCGCGGGTCGTTGGTCACCGCGATGTCGTGCAGCAGCACCAGGCCGCCCGGGCGGACCAGCGGCGCGTACATGGTGAAGTCCTGGCTCACGCCGTCGTAGGTGTGGTCGCCGTCGAGAACGAGCACGTCGACCGGGTCGCTGTCGAGCTGCCCGGTCAGCCAGTCGAAGGTGGCCGGGTCGTGCGAGTCGCCGACCTGCACGGTGGCACCATGGCTGTCCAGCGGGCCGCCGGAGCCGCCGGCGGCGTGCGAGTTGTCCGCCGAGGTGATGCCGTACACCCGCTGGCAGACCTGCCGCCACGCGTACAGGGTGCCGCCGCGGTCGCAGCCGATCTCGACGATGACCGTCGGGGCGAGGTCGGCGACCAGCACGAGCACGTCGGCCAGCTCGTCCTGATGCTGCGACGCGTGGTGCACGTCGCAGGCGGTGCGCGCAACCTCGCCCCAGTCGGCCATGTCAGCCGCCAACGTCCGGCCGGTACACCGCAAGACCGTCGGCCTGGATCAGTACAACATCCGCTAGGTGCGGCAGCCGCTCTTTGATGCGCTCTTTGATCATGGCGGCGGCGCTGGCACTGATCGGCTCGCTGTACCGCAGAATCAGCGTGTCGCCCGGCCGGACCTCCGCCGCTTCTTTCAGCAGTAGCAGGGTGTCGCCGTCTTCGATGATCACGGGCCCACCTCCGTCGGGGTGCACACCAGATAGTCGGCTGGCACCGGCTGCTCGGCCACACCGTCCGGACGCCACTGGGACATGTAGGTGTACGCCACCCGCCACTGGTAACCCAGCTCGGCGAGCAGCGCCTCCAGGTCGGCTCGCTCGTAATAGCCGCAGTAGTCGTGGCACTCGATGAACAAGGTCGGCCGGTGCTTGGCGAGCAGACCACGCATGCCACGCAGCGCGTGCAGGTCGGCACCCTCCACGTCCAGCTTTACGAGGTCGAGCCGATCGAGACCTTTCAGCTCGCCGATGTCGTCAATGGGCAGAGCTTGGATTCTGCCGTCAAAGCCGGGGTGGGGCGGCAATGTACGCGTGGACCCTCCGCCGACCTGATGGTGAGGATCATCAAGGACGAGCAGCGTTCGCGAGTCCCAAGCGGCGAACTCGAACATGACTACATTGCCGATGTCGTTCAGCGCGATGTTGCGCCGCAGCGTCGTCGCCGTCTCCGGGTTGCACTCCACCGCATACACCTGCGACGCGCACCCGGCCAGCCGCAGCGACCAGTGCCCGACATGCGCACCCACGTCGAGCAGCACACCGCCGTCGGGCAGCAGCGACTCGATGATCGGCCGCAATTCGGCCTCATGGTCAGCCCAACCGAGACTGTCACCGGTGCCGGCACCGCGGTCCAGCCACAGCAGCCCGTCGGCCTCCCGCACCGTGGGCGCCGACGGGCGCGGCGGCTGGGCCGCGTCCTCCCGGGCCCGCTCCAGCGCGGCCTCCAGCCGCTCCAATGCCGGCTTCCAGTACTCGGTGAGCACGTGATCGGCGTCGTAGTCCTGCGCGAACACCCACGCCTGCGCCCGCATGTCCTCGCCGCGGGCATGCTCATACGCCAGCTCGTACGCCTCGACGATGCCGCCGATCAGCGGACGGCGGGCCCAGGCCCGTTGCGAGTCGTGCCACAGCCGCTCGCCGGGCACCGTCCAGCCTGAGCCGCACAGCTCCGGCATCGCCGTGGTGTCGGTGACGACCACCGGGGTGCCGCATGCCTGCGCCTCCACGATCGGCACCCCGAAGCCCTCGCCCCACGACGTGTTGGACAGCACGTCCGCGGCCCGGTAGATGTCGGCGACCGCCTCGGCGGGCATGCCGACCCGGTACGCGTACTGGTCGCTGATCATGTACGCGGTGGGTGGGAAGTCGGCCAGCAGCTGCCGGATGTCCACCCCGTACGGGTTGGTCACATCGGTGTGCAGCGCCAGCACCGCGTCCGGGTGCCGCTTGCGCAGCTCCCCGAACGCCAGGATCTGCTCGAAGAACGCTTTACGTGACCCGTCGCGGCCGATGTTCGCGGCGACCATCGCCACCACGAACGCGTCCGCCGGCAGCCCCACCCGCTGCCGGGCCTCCGCCTTGTCACCCGGGCAGAAGATTGTGGTGTCGATGCCGTGCGGCACGTACAGCGGGTCCATGCCGATTTCACGCAGCATGCGCTCGCCGAACCGGGACATCGCGATCGGCACCGCGCCGGAACGCTCGAACCAGGCCGACACCACCGGCGGCACCGTCTCATGGTCGACCGGCACCCACGCCGCGACGTTCATGTCGGGCAGCAGCGGCGCATTGAACGTCCACACATCGCCGAGGGTGACGATCAGGCCGGCGTTGGCGTACTGGCGGAAGTCGGAGCCCTCACCGGCGCCGAAGTGGTGCAGGGCGTGCGGCACGATGATGTCGGTGCCGTAGGACTTGGCGTACGCCGGGTAGCAGGTGATGCCGCGCCATTGCATCTTGGCACCCATCAGCCCGTAGTAGGCGGAGACGGCCACATCGTGGCCCAGGGCCTTGATGCGCGGCACGAAGGTGGCGGTCTGCTGGCCGTAGCCGGAACCGACCCACGGCGCAACACTGTGCCAGAGCAGCTTCACTGGGCGGCCTCCGCCCGGGCAACCTCGGCGCGCAGCCGTTCCGCACCCCAGCGCCGGTCGACCTTGATGCCGAGCTCGTCGGCCCGGACACGCAGGGCGGCCTCCTGCGGGTCGAGGCGGGCCTGCTTGACCTCGGCAGGCTGTGCGGTGCCGTCCTTGGTCTCCGCCTCGTCGTCGCCGTCGCGCTCGTCGGAGTCGGTGTCGGGCTCGCCGTGGATCCGCACCAGGCCGCGCGCGGCCAGCGAACGCATCAGGTCGACCATGCCGGTGTCGGCGTCGTCGACGTCGGTGACCGCGCCCTGCATCGCCGAGTACACCCGGCCGTCCGTGGTCCGGCCGCTGACGTAGTCCAGCGTCTCGATCCTCACCGGCCCGCCTCCCGCGCCAGGTACTGCTCGCGCTCCGGGAACGTGCCACGCCTCTCCCCGGTGAGCAGGTCGTCATGCACCTGCCCCACCTGGTCCGGCCAGTGCACCAGTTGCGCCTTGGACACCATCGCTCCGCAGCGCCTGAGCCTGCGCACGAACTCCCGTGTGATGCAGTCCGGGCAACCGCTGCGCTCGCACCCGACGACATGCTCGCCGTCGCCTTTCTCCCGCTGGCAGCCGTGCCCGCCGGTCGCCTCGACCGTCACCCTGAACATGCCCATACCGATCTCCCTCTTCTCGATGTTTCGCCCGTATCCCCGGGCGCCGGGCCGGGCGCGCGACGGGGGCCAGTCGCCGCGCACCCGGAGCTGTCAGAGCAGGTACTTCGCGAACGCGGTCGGTCGCATGACATCCCCACCGACGCGCAGCTTGAAGATGAACCCGACCAGGCCCAGCTCGGCGAACCGCTCGTCGAGACGCTGCACCGTGATCCGCTGCCGGTCGGCCAACAGATAGCCCAACGCCAGATCCCCGAAGATCACCGACGGGTCCACCGCGGCTGCCGAGGCACCCATGCTGGGCAGGCCCTCCAGGGTGAAGAACCGTTTGCCGGAGAACGTGTCCGGCTCGCCGGCACGCACAGACGGCTGCCACAGGTAGTTGCTGTTCGCGTCCTTCAGCAGCGCGACCGCCTCGGCGGCGTCGTTGGATGCGAAGTAGGCGCCGTTGGTGCGGAACCGGCTCGGCACCCGGTACGGCAACGACTTCATGCCATCGCCGGTCGGCGCCGCGTTGCTGCCGGTGACCGCCTGGGTGATCTGGTTGGCCGCCGACGTCGCCCGCGCGGCCAGGCCCCACGGCTTGGACACGCCGTTACCGGCCGCGAACGCGTCGTCCTCGGTCATCGCGAACTGCTGGGACACGATGTCGGTGATCAGCGCAACCAGATTCGCGTCGGTGTCGGCCAGCTCGTCCACACCGATCTTCGACATGGCCATCAGGTCATGAACCTCGACCACATCGACCGGAGTGTTCGGCACGACGTTCGCGTCGGTCGCGGTCGCGCCGGTGACCTCGATCTTGCCCCAGCCGGCTGTTGCACCGGTCAACGACCGCAGGTCCACCTTGTCCGAGCTGGTCGGGCGCACCGTCGGCCCGGCCGAACGGAAGATGCCCAGGTGCGGCAGCACCTTGAAAATCGGACCGGCGATGTCGTGGGGCACGATGACCTCACCGGTGGCGTCCTCCACCAGGTTCGCCTTTTCAGCAGCGTCCAGCGAATCGATCCACTGCTGGTTTTTCCAACCGTGCCGCATCGCCTTGGCGAACAGTTCGACCTGACGCGCCTTGCGCACCTGCTCGTAGCCGGAGCCGTCCGTACCAGCCTGCCCGGCCGCGACCGCGGCCTCGGCGGCCAACGCTGCCGGGATCCGCTCCGGCTCACGCCCCCACGACTCCATGTCGTCCTGCTGCTTCTCCAGCGCGGCCAGGTCCTGCAGCCGCTTGGCCTCTTTGAGCAGGGTAGTCATCTTGACCGCGTCCTCGCCCGGGATCTTCGTCGGGTCGGGGTGCCGGTCACGGATCGTTCGCGCCAGGTGGATGCACTGAAGTGCCTTGTCCACCAACGCCTTCTGTGTCACCTGGGACATATGCGTCCTCCACGCGTCGACAGGTTCGGGTGTCGACGGGTGGTGCGCTGCCCCCGAGGGGGTACGTCCGGCCTCGCCGCCGGGTGGTGCGCTGCCCCGAATCAGGGTACGTCCGGCCCGGTGAGTTGTGATCAGCGTAACGCCTAACTGGCGGCACCCAGCTCAGCCGCCAACGAATCCAGGTCAGCACTGACCGTTGCCGCGTCCATGCCCGCTATCAGATCGTCGATCGTGTCACCGGATCTGGATCCGGCGCCTGCTCCGGTCTGGCCGATGAGGCTGAGCGCGTACTTGGACGCGTCGTCGACCGGCTCGGTGACCGGCCCGCCGCCGTCCCCCTTGTCGTCGACCGTTTCGTCGATGGTCGCCTGCAGGTAGGGCGCGTACTGGTCGCGCACCAGCACGTCCACCGCGGCCTTCCGCGCAGATGCCACCGTGATTGCCAGCGCCGAGCGCATGTCGTCGATCCACGCCTGCGGCAGGTCCGTCGTCGACTTGGCGAAGTCGTCGAGGTGCGCCTGCAGGTGACGGCGCGCGGCTTCCTTCACCGCGTCCGACGCGGCCAGCTGCGGCACCAGAGCGAGCGCGGCCCGCACCGCCGCCACGTTCGCCGGCCCCACCTGCCCGCTGAGGGATACCAGGTGGTGCGGCAGGTCGTAGCCGGCCTTGAGCGCCAGGTCGGCATTCGGAAGCACTGCCGCGTACATCGACGCCAACACTGCGGCACCAGCGCTGTCGGGCAGCCGGCCCGTGTGCGTGGCCGCGTCCCACTCGCCGACGCGTACCGCAGTCCGGTGCACCCCGAGCACACCTTTGACGGTGGTCACCATGGCCCGGTCGTTCGCCGGGAACCCGGTCAGGCTGATCTCCATCAGGCCCACCTGGCGCAGAATGCGCAGCGACCGACCGTCCCGCTCCTCAAAGGACCGCTCGATGACCGGACCGAAAACCGACAAGCCGCTAAGGTCCTTCTCCAGGGCCTTCGTGCGCGCCTCCTGCGCCCGGGGCACCGAGGAGAACTTGGCCCCGAACTTCAGCCCGAACGAGGTCTCCGCCAGGTCGGTGATCGAACCGACGATCCCCTCCGACGTGTGCTCGTGGTCCAGCGCCAGCGGGATGGTGCGCCCCGACGCCCGCCACTCCGAGATCGTCTTCTTGAAGGCGCCCGGGACCACAATGTCGTCCTGGTGGTCGATCACATTGAACACCGACGCCCAGCCACTTATCGTCCCCGACCCGGTGGCGGCGGCCTTGGATACTTCCCACGTCACCGGAACCACACCGTCCACCCCGATGCGCAGCCACTCAGCGCCCATTAGCTGTCACCTTCCCGAAATCGCCCATCAAGCATCGCCAGTTCGTCGCGGGTCAACTCCAGGCCGAACTCGGCGGCGAGCAGCCCCACGCCTGCCGAGACCGACCCCGCCTCGATCACGGCCAGGTCCTGGCCCACCTCTTGCAGCGCCACGCCGGCCGGGGTCAGGAACACGTCCCCACCCGGTACCGAGGGCAGGCCGACGATCTGCAGGAACTGGTTACGGGTGATCCCGCCCCTCGCGAACGCCTCCGTGGCCCGCTGCCACCGGACGGTCTCCGCTTCCTTCAGCGCCAGCACCCCGGAGTTGTCCCAGTCGACCCGCACCCGCCGCCGGCCCACGCCGGCGAAGCGGGGCAGCAGCCGCGACCGGACCGGCTCCACGAAACGGCGCTGCTCGGAGAACATCGCCTCCTCCCAGAAGCTGAGCCTGGCCTCGCGGTAGTCCTTGTACGCGTTGTGCGTCAGGCCCAGCTTGGTGCCGACCAGGATCGGCTCGACCCGGAACGCGCCGCAGATCCGGGCCTCGGACACCTCCCGCAGATCCGGGAACTCCAGGTCCGTCATCGACAGACCCAACTCATGCAGCTTCATGCCCTTTTGCAGGAACGCCGGCGTGCCCCGGTTCGTGCCGGAGAACGCCTCCCGCCACCGGGCACGCAGCCGCCTGTGCAGCGCGTTGGTGATCTCCTGCTCGGTCTCGATGACCACCGACGGCATCGCATGGTTGCGCAGCAGGCTGTCCACGAAATCGGTGGCGGCGTTGTCCAGCGTGGTCGCCCGCGCGGCCGCGCGCAGCGGGGGCTGCCCGAAGTAGCGCTGTCCCGGGTCGTTCGGGTTCGGGTTCGGATACCGGATCCGGATGATGTAGCTGTCGGCCTGCTGTGCCGCCGGATGTCCGGCGTCGGGGACCGGCACCACGATCTCCGGGCGCTGCGGGTCCGGCCGGTACAGCCAGACGTACTCGGCCGGGTTCCGTGGGTTCGGCAGGACACCGACCAGGTCCGGGCGCAACGGCCATATCTGCGACGGCAAGCTGTCGCGGCCGTTGACCACCAGCCAGAAACACGTGCCGGCCAGGTCCTTGTATGTCATCGACATTTCGAAGAACTCGAACTCGTCGGTGACCGGGTTCGGGGTCTCGAACAGCCGCCGCAGCCGGTGCTCGTCGATCGCCGCCGCGTTGCCGAACGGGTACACCCGCAGCACCGACTGCGGCAGCGACTCCGCGCGGTAGGCGATGCACGCATAGACAAGCTCGTTACGGCCGTACCCGTTGGCCGCATAGTTGGCGTACGACCCGTCCTGGGAGATCATCCCTGCCTGGTTGGGCCCGCCGGCGCCGAGACCAGACGGCAACGCCATGAAGCCCTGCCGGCCGTCGATGACCGTCGTGATGTCCTTGCCGGTGGTCTCCGGCTTACGGGGCCCGGTCAGCCAGCCCACGGGTGCCTACTAGGCAGCCCGGTCGGCGGCGATGGACAGATAGCCCACCGACACGGCGGCGGCGGCGATGCCCCAGCCGGGACCGACCGCCATGCCCAGGCCCACGGCCAGCCCGAGAATCGCCAGCGGCATCGAGGCCGCCGCGACCTGCTGACGGCCCGACAGCAGCCACCGCCACACCCGGCCAACCGCGGCGGCGGCCCGGGCCCCACGTGCGCGCAGGAAGTCCGGCACCGGCGCGAGGAACAGCAGCACCGCGGCGACCAGCAGGGCCCAGCCGACACCGGCCAGCACGAGCACGCCGGCCACCGCAGCCGCCGCAGCCGCGCACCGTCGGATCATGACCCGCACGGTACACCCAGGGCCGACGATCCTAAAGCAAACCTCGCCTCGAACCTATGAATCGAAAGCTAAGCCCAAACCTGAACCTCGAAGTCTAAACCCGCCTAGAAGAAAATCTCCGGTTCGGGCATGACCTCCGACCCCTTCACCACGAGCCCGTGCAGCGCCAACGTTACGCCGTACAGCGGGCCAAGTTCGGACGCCGAGCCGCGCTTCACGAACACGAATCCGCCCTCACCTACGTCCAGACGCCGGGCCTGCCCCACCGCTTGGGTCAAGACTCGCTGCCCGAGATGG
>JAEHDK010000002.1 GCA_016880465.1 Micromonosporaceae bacterium | reverse complement strand
GCGTGCGCCCACGCGCTCCAGCCGGAAGTGCTGCACCCAGGTCCCCGGCGGCGGCTCGAGGTCGAGCGAACGCACGAGTCCGGTCGCGAGGGGAGAGGCGCTCCCTTCCTGCCCGGCGGCGAAGGCCAGGCAGAGCAGCCCGGCGACGAAGAAGTTCAGCACCTGCACCCAGCCGCTGGGGCCCAGAGACAGGGAGCTGACCGGGTGACGTATCGGGTCGTACCCGTCATGAAACGCCGGCTCCACGAGAAATACGGTCACAAACAGTGGGCCGGCGACGAGGCCGGCGCGCAGCATGCGGTTGGGACGATGCGGCGGCCGCGCGGGCGTCGCCGCGGCGACAAGTGTCTGAATCCCCGACATGCGTCAACCGTAGTTGACACCGCATGGCTCGTCAACCCAGGTTGACGGCTCGCGTCATGCCGAGCATGAGTTCCCGGTTTGATCTGCGCCAACGTCGCTTGATCGGGTGCACGCTCATGCCGCGAAGCGCGCGGTCATGCCGATGAGCGCGCACCTGGTCCTGGAGACTCAAACACGTCCAGGCTGAGGCCTTATGCTGTACGGCTGTGCCGGATCTTGACGGTGCCCGTTTCGCAAGTGATTGCGGCGTGTGGATGAAATGGAGCTTGCCCGCAGGTAAATGGGTTGGGGAACCTCGGTGTAAGACAGACTGGTGACTTCTGCTCCCGTGTCCGTGTTCCTAGGCCCCGACCACGACCGGTGGCCGTGCACCTGGCAAGACGTGGTCGATGCCGCCGCCGGCGGTCTACTTGACGAGACATCGTACGTGGATCTGAAGCGGGAGCTGTCATCGGTCGGTGGCCGAGCGCAGAACAACAGTGCGATCGCGAAGGACCTACGCTGATCTTGAGACTTCGCCCAACATCAGTGGCCCCTTCGGGGCAGCTTCAGTCGCGGTGAGCGAGTGACTTACGGTTCGTTGATGGTCGATGAGTTCAGCCAGCGGTACGGGAAGCTGCTGACCGGCAGTTACGACTGTGTGGACAGGATCGTGCTCAACGCCTACTTCTCGCTGGGTCATAACCCGGGCGGGTTTCGCACCTGGTGGCGGAGGCTCCACGGGTCTGATGAGCAGCTCGATGACACCCATCTGATGCGGATGGCTGGTCGGTTGGCGCGGCGGGTCAAGGCCTGGGGGTCGGCCAACGGCGGGCCGGTCATCTTCTGCAAGGCCGGCGAGCGCAAGCATGTCATCGCTGAGGACTACCTGGCCACCCATGAGATCACCGGGTCGGGGGTGTTCCTCCTCCTTGCCGCCAAGGCCCCGGCCACGGTGTGGAAGGTGAAACGGTCGGCGAACGGGGTCATTACCAACCTGGAGAAGAAGACCGAGTACGTCAACCATTACGCCTTCCATGTCATGGACCCCGACTGGGGCCATGTGACGATCAAGATGTCGGGGCATCCACCGTTCGGCGCGCAGATCATCCTGGAACGGGCACGAGTACGTGGCCTGCCAGGCACGCCGGGCGGGGATAGCCTTCGGCAAGGACGGCAACTGCTTCACCGCTGTTGCCGATCCGGCGGGCCTGGCCCGGGTCGCAGATGCCTTGTCGCAACAAGCGGCTGTAGGGCGCCTGGGCCAGGTCTGCGACCGGTGGATCTACAGCGCGTGTCTGTGCTTCGCCCTGGACCGCGACGAGCAGCGTCGCAGCGGCTTCGGCTACGCCTACTCGATCTACCAGGTCGAGTACAGCCGCAACCTGCTCTTTCGTATCGGCGCCCAGATGCAACAGCTGTTCGACCGGGTGTCGACCGCACCCGCTCCCGCCTGGACGTGCCCGCGGTACGCACCATCTTCGGCGCCAAGGCACGGCCCCACCGCGACCGATCGGCCGCCTCCACGATCGAAGCCGTGATCGAGACACCTCGCTACGACCTGACCTGGTTCAAGGTCGCCTTCGGGCGCCTTGCCGTGAAGGCATATACCAAAGGCGAACACGTGCTGCGTTTCGAGGCCACCGCGCACAACACCAAGGACCTCAAGGTCGGCCGCGCTCTGGACAAGTTCCCCGACATCGTCGCCCGGCTGGCCACTATCGCCGAACGGTTCTGCACCGCCGTGGACTGCGTCGACGTCGGCTTCCTCACCGACCAAACACTCGATGAACTTCCGCGACCATCCACGATCGGCGCCGTCCGCGTCGGCGGCATCGACCTGAACAAGCCGCGTGCCTCGTCTTTGAATGTTGATCGTGTAATCCGCACATGCTTGGCCGCCGCCCGACGCGTGCCACTGCCCGGGAGCGCCCTGATCCACCGCGCTTTCTGCGCCCGACGGGCAAGGGGATTGCGGAAGTCCGGCAGACGGCTGCTGAACGCCCGGATAATGCGGGAGTCAGCCTGGGAGCCCAGCCCGCGGGGCGGCCGACGGGCTGACCAAGATGCGGTCGGGAAGGAGCAGTCGTCGGATGAGCACGATGCATGCCGTGAGAGCTCACACCAGGGGCGGGCCGGAGCAACTCGTGTACGAGGAGGCGCCGCGGCCCGAGCCGGGGCCTGGTGAGGTGTTGGTGGCCGTGAAGGCCGCTTCCATGACACCCCATGAGCTCACCTGGCCGGCAACCTGGACGCACAGCTCGGACGGGACAGGCCCCGAGCGCACCCCGATCATCCCGTCGCACGAGTTCTCCGGAGTCGTCGCGGCGTCCGGGGCGGGGGTGGGGAGCCCCGCTGAGGGGGAGGCCGTTTACGGCTTGATCCCTTTCACCCGCGATGGCGCGGCGGCCGAGTATGTCGCCCTGCCCGCGGCCGTCCTGGCGGCCAAACCCGCCACCGTTGACCACGACCACGCCGCGGCGCTCCCCCTGGCTGCGTTGAGTGCCTGGCAGGCCCTGGTGGATCACGCTGACCTGCAGGCCGGCCAGCACGTGCTGGTGCAGGGCGGCGCCGGCGGCGTGGGGATCTTCGTGGTGCAGTTCGCGGCCGGTCTCGGTGCTCGTGTGAGCGCCACGGCGGCGGCGGCCGACCTGGAATTCGTCAAGGGTCTGGGTGCCGAGCAGGTCATCGACTATGCGCACGACCGCTTCGAGGATCACGTTCGCGACGTGGACGTGGTCGTTGATCTTGTCGGAGGAGCCACGCAGTCGCGCTCCTGGTCGGTCCTGAAACCGGGCGGTGTCCTGGTCACCCTCGTCACCCCACCCGACCAGCAGGAAGCAGCCCGGCATGGCGCTCGTGGGGTGTTCTTCGT
The DNA here is from genome assembly GCA_016880465.1 of Micromonosporaceae bacterium. Classification (GTDB taxonomy): domain Bacteria; phylum Actinomycetota; class Actinomycetes; order Mycobacteriales; family Micromonosporaceae; genus EFPC-2. The sequence goes on along the minus strand of JAEHDK010000002.1, from coordinate 1,815 downwards.
CGTCGAGCCCAACCAGAACGCGTTGCGTTCCATCGCCGAGTTCGTCGATAACGGCCGGTTGAGGCCGGTGCTGGACCGCGTGCTGCCCCTCACTGAGACGCGCTCAGGTTACGAGGCGCTCGAGACGGGCAAACGCCGCGGTAAGATCGTCATTCACATCGCCGACTAGTGCCCGTCATGCAACCTTGATCCTGTAATCGGGGTGCCCGTCGAAGCGATGCGCGATCCGGATCTGTTCACCTACGACCGGTACGACCTAGACGTGTACGAGAGGGTGACCACCGCGACGACCGGCGACCTTGTCGATCAAGCGCCGGCCGTCATCGAACGCCTGCTCGCCACGCTGCTGCGGGGTCTGCGCATCGACACCAACTACCTGCCGTACTCGGCAGAGGTGCTGCGTTCGGCCATACACTGACGGCGGACAACCGCGCCGTCAGGAGAGCGGCACCACGTTGACGACCACCGCTGACGCTGACATCCGCATCTGCCGCTCCGCGGGTGCTGGCGTTGACTGTGGCCGGTAACGCACCGTGAGGTATGACCATCTCTCCTGCTTCCGGTCCCGGCGTCGTCTCTCCCGATCGCGTCGTGCTGCGTGCGGCGGTGTCTGCCTACCTCGGTCGGTACCGGGATGCCTCACGGCTGCACACCGAGTCCGACCTGCGGATTTTTCTGACCTGATGCACTAACCAGGATCTGGATCCGTTGTCGGCGCACGCGCGGACATCGAACGGTACGTGCGCGGGCTTCAAGATGTACGCCGCTTCCAGCCCTCAACCGTCTCCCGCCGCCTGTCGGTGGTGGTCGGCTTCTACCGCGTCTGCGTCATCGACGCCATCCTGGCGCACTCACCGGCCGACTACGTGCGCCGTCCGGTGGTGCCCCCCGAATCACCCACTCTCGGGCTGGGCCATCTGCAGTTCGAGGCCCTGATCACCGCCGCCAGGCTGTCGGCCAACCCGAACGACTTCGCGCTGATCGCCATGCTCGGCCTGCTCGGGTTGCGCATCTTCGAAGCCTGCGGCGCGAAGATCGGCGACCTCGGCGAGGAACACGGCCACCGCGTTCTGCGGGTGCGCGGCAAGGGCGGCAAGGTGGTCCTGATCCCGCTGCCGCCTGCGGTGGCCCGGGCCCTCGACCGGGCGGTCGACGGTCGTGATGGCGGTCCGATTCTGCGTAACAACCCTTGGTGCGCGGATGGACCGACACGCGGCGACTCGCAGGCTCAAGCATCTCGCGGCCGCCGCCGGGATCCGGATGCCGAGGATGCACCCGCATATGCTGCGTCACACGTTCGTCACCACCATGCTCGACGCCGGCGTGAGCTTGCGGGATGTGCAGATCGCCGCCCGCCACGCCGATCCCCGTACGACCATGCGCTATGACCGTGCCCGCAAGAACCTTGACCGGCACCCCAAGCCGCGTACATGGCCTCGGGAACGTAGCGGCGGCGGCAAGCGACTCTGCCGAGTACAGGATGTGTGAGGGGATCCCGGGCCAGGGCGCACGACGCCCGAAGGCCCGCTCTGGTGCTCGAACGACGCTACGGTTGAAGTTGCGGTCCGTCCCCTTAGAAGGAGCGCCCACCATGATCCTCCCGAAGGTCCGGGACCCTCGCTTCATCACGCTTCGTCGCGGTGGGACCCTCACTGATTCGGATCATCATCTCCTCGCTCTTTGGGCAGTGTTGCGCGACGTTCGGCGTGAGGATGATGGCGTCACTGCTGGCGAGCGTGTAGCGGGGTGAGAAAGCCCCGCCGGCTGGCTGCTGGCGGGGCGTGGTGTTCATGTTGTCGTGGTGGCGCTCATTCT
>JAEHDK010000249.1 GCA_016880465.1 Micromonosporaceae bacterium | reverse complement strand
GGCCGCGGTCGTGGGGAACACCGCCACGAGGGTCAGTGCCGGCCCGGCCGCCGGCCGCAGGGCCACGGTGATCTCGGTGATCACCCCGAGCGTCCCCTCCGAACCGACGAACAGCCGGGTCAGGTCATAACCCGCCACCCCTTTGGCGGTACGCCGGCCGGTGCGCAGTATCTCCCCGGACGCGAGCACGACCTCCAGGCCGAGCACGTACTCGGCGGTCACGCCGTACTTCACGCAGCACATCCCGCCCGCATTCGTGGCCACGTTCCCGCCGATCGTCGACGCCTCCCAGGAGCCGGGATCGGGCGGGTACCCGAGCCCGTGTGCGGCCACCGCGCGGGACAGCGCCGCGTTCACGACGCCCGGCTGCACGACCGCGAGGCGGTTGGCGGCATCGATCTCCAGGATCTGGTCCATCGCGGTCAACGAGAGCACGATCACCCCGTCGGACGCGTTCGCGGCGCCGGCTAGCCCGGTACGCGCGCCCTGCGGGACGATCGGTACCCGGTGCCGGGCCGCGACCCGTACGGTCGCGACCACGTCGGCGGTGCTCCTCGCCCGGACCACGACCGCCGGCAGGCCGAAGGCGCACAGGTCGGCCTCGTCCCGCTGGTACGTCCGGAGCAGGTCGGGGTCGGTCAGCACGGTCCCCTCGGGTAACGCCGTGCGGAGGTCCTCGATCACCGCTCGACCGTATCCCCCTGGGGCTAGGGTGGTCGCTGGACAGGGGTGGTGGTCGCGGTGATCTATGTCGACCCGCCGTTCTGGCCCGGGCGCGGCCGGCTGTGGTCCCACCTCGTGAGCGACGTGTCGTACGCCGAGCTGCACGCCTTCGCCGAGCTGCTCGGCATCCCGCGGCGCGGGTTCGAGCGGGACCACTACGACATCCCGGCCGAGCGGGTGCCGCACGCGGTGTGGCTGGGCGCCCAGCCGGTATCCAGCCGCGAGATCGTCACCAGGCTGTACGTGGCCGGCCTGCGCCGCCGGCGCGGCTCGCACCGCCGCTGACGCGGGCCACCTCCGGACTCGCACCGCTGCCGACCCGGCCGCGGCGGTCAGGCCAGGCTCGCCAGCTCGCGGCGGAGGTTGGCGTGCGCCGGTGCGGTCCACCGGCGCGCCAGCTCGGGGATGCGGTACAGCGCCGGCAGGTCGAGCAGGTGGCGGAGGACCGCCGACCGGCCGACCCGGTACGCCGGGTCGGGGACGTGCGCGTACTCCCGGCGGATCGCCCCGGCGTACCCGTCGTAGGCGGCCGGCGGCCAGGCCAGCACCGCCAGGTCGGCGTCGCACAGCAGCGCGCCGTTGCGGTCACCGGGCGCGGCGTGGTGGCCAGCGGTGAGCCGGACCAGGCGGGCCACCTCGTGCGCCAGGGCGGCGGGGTAGCCGAGCCGGGCCAGCAACCGGTACCCCAGGATCGCGCTGGCCTCCTCGTTGGCCCCGGCCGCCGCGCGCGGGTCGTAGACCGCGTCGTGCAGCCACGCGGCCAGCCGTACGGGCTCGACGGCCTGCGCCGCGGCTGCGAACGCATCCACAGTGGATAGTACGGCGGCCAGGTGTGCCAGGGTGTGGTACTGCCGGTGCGGCTCGGACCAGCGGGCGACCAGTTCGGCGCCGGCCGCGTCGACCGCGGGCGAGGCGCGGCCGGTGTCCCGGCGCCAGCGATCACTATCGGCCACGGGTCCATTGTCCAACCGGGCTTCGGCGCGCGGTCGCGGGCGCGTCGGTACGCTCGGAGCATGGCCGATCCCGCCCTCACCGGGGCTCCGTCCGCGCCGACCGAGCCGCCCGCCCAGCCGAAGACCTGGCGGCGCGGCGTCGCGCTCGGCGTGATCATCGCGGTGATCGCGCTGGCGGGTATCGCCGTGCTGCTCTACCTGGGCTACAACATCGGGCCGGCCGCGCTCGGCATCGGGCTCGCGGCGGCGATCCTCCCGGTGCCCGTGCTGGTCGGCTGCTTCCTGTGGCTGGACCGCTACGAACCGGAGCCGGTCTGGTACCTCGCCATCGCATTCGGGTGGGGTGCCTCGGTGGCCACCGGCACGGCGCTCTTCGTGAACACCCAGGCAAGCGAGCAGTTCGACCGGCACGGGTTGCCGGCGGCGCTCGTCGCGGTGTTCGTCGCCCCGTTCATCGAGGAGCTGATGAAGTTCCTCGGCCCGCTGCTGATCCTGCTGATCTGGCGCCGGGAGTTCTCCGGGATCACCGACGGCATCGTCTACTGTGGACTGTCGGCGACCGGCTTCGCGATGGTGGAGAACATTCTCTACCTCGGCAACCACGCGTACCGGGCCGGGGCCGAGCAGTACGGTCCGAACACCGGGACCTTCCTGTTGATAACCGCGTTCATCCTGCGCATCGTGCTGAGCGGGTTCGCGCACCCGCTGTTCACCTCGGTGAGCGGCATCGGGCTCGGGATCGCCGCGCGTTCGGCGGAACGGCGGGTACGCTGGCTCGCCCCGATATCCGGCCTGCTCATCGCGATGATGCTGCACGGCTCCTGGAACCTGATGACGGTGATCGCCCAGGTGACCGGTGAGGCACTCGTGCTGCTTTACGGGTACGTCGCTGTCATGGTGCCCATCTTCCTGGCCATGGTCGGGCTCGCGGTCTGGCTGCGCTCCTGGGAGGGCCGGCTCACCGAACGAATGCTGCCCGTCTACGTACGCTCCGGCTGGTTGTCCCCGCCCGAGGTGGCGGCCCTCGGTACGCTCGGCCGGCGGCAGGCGGCCCGCCGGTGGGCCCGCCGGGTGGCCGGCGACGCCGGCGTCAAGGCGATGCGCGACTACCAGTTCGCCGCGACCCGGCTGGCCCTGCTGCGCGACGGCATCGAGCGGGGGCTGGACGGCAACGCGGCCCAGGCGGTCCAGACCGCGACCGATGAACGCCGGCTGCTGGACACGATCGCGGCGTGCCGGCACGTCTTCGCGGGTCGGGACCCGCAGACACCGCCCGCGGTCTGGGACGGTACGCGGTACCACGTGGTGTTCCCGGACGGCGTCAACCGCACCCTCAACGCGCCGCCGGAGCCGGTGGTACCGGTGCCGCTCATGGCCCGCCCACCGCAACCGGCGTACGGCCAACCGCCGCCGTACGGGCCGCCCGGGTACGGCGGAGGCGGTTACAGGTAGAGCCCGGTCGCGTCCGGCTCGACCCGCCGCGCAGCGACCGCGTGCACATCGCGCTCCCGCAACAGGATGTACGCCCGGCCGTGCAGCTCGACCTCGGACCGGTCCTCCGAATCGAAGAGCACCCGGTCGCCGACCACGATCGCCCGTACGTGTGGGCCCACGCCGACGGCGGTCGCCCAGGACAGCCGCCGGCCGACCGAGGCGGTCGCCGGGATCACGATGCCCGCCGCCGAGCGGCGCTCGCCGTCCGCGCCCTCGAGCCGGACGAGTACGCGGTCGTGCAGCAGCCTGATGGGGAGCCCGGTGTCCGGAGAGGTGGGTATGAAAGCGTCGGTGGGTACCGCGGTCACGTGCGGAACGGTACTCCGCCGTGGCCGGCGAACGTCCGGCCTGGGACGGGGCTACCGTAAGGGAGCGCACGACGAGGCAGCGGGAGGAGCGATTGGACCGGTTTGCGGAGGTACGTGGCAGAATCCGGCGCGCCGTGCAGGCGGGCCGGCATTCCGTCCGGGCCGTTCGCGCCGAGGCCCGGGCGCATGAGACCGAGCCGGATCCCGACCTGCCGGACGAGCGGCAGCCCGCCCCCGAGCCGGCGACTGCCGCGCCGCCCGTCCACCCGTCGACGGTGAGCCGGGACGATGCCGAGGTCCCCAAGGGCCTGCGGATCGCGGCGGCCTGGGCCTGGCGCATCCTCGTACTCGGCGTCCTCGGGTACTTCCTGCTCCAGTTCGTCGGCATGCTCAACCACGTGATCGTCCCGCTGACGATCGCGCTGCTGCTCACTGCGCTACTGAGCCCCGCGGTCAAGGCGCTCAAACGGGCCAAGCTGCCGCCGTCGCTGGCAACCGCGGTCGTGGTGGTCGGCGGCATCGCCACCGTGGCCGGCGTACTCACGCTGGTCATCACCCAGTTCGTCAGCGGCCTGCCGGATCTGGTCGGCAACGCCCGCGAGGGTGTCCAGAAGATCCAGGGTTGGCTGCGCAACGGTCCGCTGCACATCTCCGACGCGCAGCTGTCCGCGGCGCTGAACGCGGTGGAGGATGTCGTCAACCGGAACCGCTCGGGGCTGACCAGCGGCGCGCTGTCCACGGCCGGTGCCACGCTCGACGTGCTCGCCGGGCTCTTCCTCGTGCTGTTCTCCACCTTCTTCTTCCTGCGCGACGGTGGGCGGATCTGGCGCGCCGTCGTCTCCGTCCTGCCGCGCGGCGCCCGGGCGCCGGTGGCCGCCGCCGGCGAGGCGTCGTGGGGCACGCTCGTGGCGTACGTACGGGCCACCGTCCTCGTGGCGTTCATCGACGCGCTCGGCATCGGTACCGCGATCGCGATTCTCCGGGTGCCGTTCGCGTTCCCGCTCGCCGCGCTGGTGTTCCTCGCCTCGTTCATCCCGATCGTCGGCGCCACACTGTCCGGCGCGGTAGCCGTGCTCGTGGCGCTGGTCGCCCGGGGTCCGTTCGTGGCGCTGATCCTGCTCGGTGCCGTCATCGCCGTACAGCAGCTGGAGGGTCACGTCCTCCAGCCATTGATCATGGGTCGGGCGGTGGCGATCCATCCGCTCGCCGTGATCGTGGCGATCGCGGCCGGCGTGGTCATCGCCGGCATCATCGGCGCTCTGGTGGCCGTGCCGCTCGTGGCCGTCATGAATACCGGTATCCGCCGGCTCGTGATGCACCGGTGGGAACCGCCGCCCGACTCGGTGATCGTCAGCGCCGAGCCGCCCCCCAGGTAGCACACCCGGTCGTCAGTGTGCGGCCAGGCGGGTCAGTGCCGCGTAGGCGATCTCGGGCCGCGTCGTGTACCAGAACGGTGGCAGGCTGCGCCGCAGGAATGCGCCGTAGCTGCGGGCGGTCGCCAGGCGCGAGTCGAGGACGGCCACCATGCCGCGGTCGCTGCCGCTGCGGACGAGCCGGCCCGCCCCCTGAGCCAGGCGGACCGCGGCGACCGGCACGCTGACCGTGGCGAAGCCCGAGCCGCCCGCCGCGTCCACGGCGGCCGCACGCGCCGCGGACAGCGGCTCATCCGGCCGCGGGAACGGCAGCCGGTCGATGACCACGAGCTGGCACGAGTCGCCGGGGATGTCCACGCCCTGCCAGAGCGACAGGACGCCGAACAGGCATGTGGCCCGCTCCGCGCGGAACGCGCGGACCAGGAGCGGCAGCGCCTCCTCGCCCTGGAGCAGGACGGTCAATCCGGTCCGCGCGCGGACCAGCTCCGCGGCGCGCTCGGCCGCCCGCCGGGAGGAGAACACGCCGAGGGTACGGCCGCCCAGCGCGGTCACCAGCCGGATCAGCTCGTCGGCGGCGGCATCGGGCAGGCCGGACTGGGCCGGCCGCGGCAGGTGCGCCGCGACGTAGAGGATGCCCTGCTTGGCGTACGCGAAGGGCGAGCCGACATCGAGCGACCGCCAGGACGGCTCGAGATCGTCCGATGTGGACGGTGCCAGGCCGAGCGAGCGGGCGATGGTGTCGAACTGACCACCGAGGGCGAGCGTCGCGGAGGTGGCGACGACCGTGCGCTCGTCGTAGAGGTGGGTGGCCAGCGTACCGGCGACCGACAGCGGCGCCACCACGAGCGCGCGGCGCTGCTCACGCTCGACCCAGGCGACGTCCTGGGCGTCCTCGGCGAGCAGCCGCTGCGCGGTGTCGGACAGCTCGCTGAGCACCGCCTTGGCCTGTTGCCTGCGGACCGGGTCCGGGTCGTCCGCCGCGACGTCGCCGAGCTGCTGCAGCGCGCGCCGGCAGCCGGCGTCGAGCACTGTGCAGGCGTCGCGCAGCCCGGGCGGCAGCCCCGCGGTGAGCCAGCCGGCCGGCGCCTCGGCGAGCCCGATCGCGAGCGAGTCACCGGCCTCGGCCAGCGTCTCGTACTCCTCGTCGCCGACGTACGGCCGGGCCCGTCGGGCGGCCCGGTCGACGAGCTCCGGAGTCAGCTCCGCCTGGGCGGCCGCGGACACCCGATCGGCCAGGTCATGCGCCTCATCGACCACGAGCAGCCGGTGTGGCGGGACGATGTGCCGCCCGGCGAGCATGTCCACGGCGAGCAGGCTGTGGTTGGTCACGACGATGTCGGCCTCGCGGGCCCGGACCCGCGAGGCCTCGGCGAAGCAGTCGGCCCCGAATGGACAGCGCGCCGGGCCGACGCACTCGCGGGCGGGCATCGACACGAGGCGCCACGCCTGGTCGTCCACGCCCGGATCGAGCTCGTCGCGGTCGCCGGTCCCGGTGGTCGCGCCCCACTCGCGCACGCGCAGCATGTGCTGGCCGAGCCGGCCCGCCTGGCCGAGCCAGCGCGGCGCGCCGGCGTCGAACAGCGCGTCCTGCGGGTCCTCCGCGGCGGACGCCGCCAGCCGGGCCAGGCAGAGGTAGTGGTGCCGGCCCTTGAGCACCGCGTACGTCGGGCGGCGGCCGAGGACGGGCTCGACCGCGTCGGCGAGCCGGGGCAGGTCGTGGTCGACGAGCTGGCTCTGCAGAGCCAGGGTGGCGGTGGAGACGACCACCGGACCGTCGACCAGCAGCGCTGGCACCAGGTAGGCGAGCGACTTGCCGGTGCCGGTGCCGGCCTGCACGAGCAGGTGCTCGCCGCTGCGCACGGCGTCGGAGACCGCGCTGGCCATCGTGTGCTGGCCGGGCCGGTCGACCCCGCCGGGGACCGCCCGGACCGCCGCGGCCAACAGCTCGTCGACCGTGGGCCGGCGGGCCCGCGGACGCGCAGGGGAGGCGGTCACGGTGGTGACGGTACCCGCGCCGACCGACACCGGGTCGGCGCCATCCACACCGCACCACGGCCTGGCCGACGACACGGAGATGCAGCCGGACGTCCTCGTCGGCCGGCGTGCGCACTTCACCGACAAGGACCTCCCGGCCCCCGCCCGTGCTCGCGGTCGAGGTGCTCTCGCCGAGCTCGCGCCTCTACGACACCCACATCAAGCGCGAGCGGTTCGAGCGGGCCGGCACGCCCGCCTGCTGGATCGTCGACCCGGTCGCCAACCCGTGGGATGCCAGGCTGGTGGCCTGGGTCCTTCCCGACGGGAAGTACCGGCAGGTGGCCGACGTCAAGGGCGAGGACGGCTTCCACGCCACGCTGCCGTACCGGGTGACGGTCGTACCCGCCGATCTTGTCCGCTGAGCCACCGGCCGTCACCCCCCTGGGCCGGCCAGATCAGCGCGGCGGCTCCCGCAGCGCCAGGGACCGAGCCGCGTCCGGCGCCGGTACCCGGCTGAGCTTGGCCGGGTTGAGCTGGTCGAAGATGGCGGTCACCCGGCCGTCCTCGACCGTGAAGCTCATCGTGAGCCGCAACCGGTCCCCGGTCGGGTAGTCGGCCCCGATCAGCAGGCCGAGGTCGCCGTTGACGAGGACCGGCTCGGCCACGACGTGGACGGCATCCTTGGCGGCGCGGCGGAACAGCCCGGCCAGGAACCGCGCCACCTGGAGGGCGCCGCGCACCGGGGCCCGGCCGGCCGGTGCCACCCCACCACCGTCGCCCACGGCGACCACACCCGGGGCCAGTACCGCGAGCAGTTGGTCGAGGTCACCGGTTTCGGCGGCCGCGACGAAGGCCGCGATCACCCGGCGCTGCTCGGCGAGGTCGCGTTGCCGGCCCGGGCCGCCGGGCCGGTCC
>JAEHDK010000248.1 GCA_016880465.1 Micromonosporaceae bacterium | reverse complement strand
GCTTGCCGTTGACCTGACGCAGATCGTCGTCGGTCAGCCGGCCCCATTCGAGCTTGACTTTGCCGCGAATTTCCTTCCACTGTCCTGCGAAGATGTTCGGGTCCATAGGTCTTGCCTCCCTCGATCAGCCGGTCGCGCGCGGCGGCGTAGGAGGCGGCCACCGGCACCCCGTCCGCCGGCGTGGGGCGGCGCAGCGGGTCGGCGTCGCGGTTGGCGAGGTACCGGTCGAGCTGCGCGACCGCCGCGTGGACGAGGTGCTCGACCGGCAACCGGCCGGCCGCGATCCCGGCCCGGTGCCGGTCCGCGATCTCGCCGAGCGCTCGCGGCATCGCGCCGAGCCGGGCCAGGTACCCGTCGGCGTGCCGCTGCTCGGCGATGCTCGTCAACGGCAGCATCGAGAGCAGCTCCGAAACCGGGGCGGTGAACAGGTTGGTGATCGCGTACTCCACCGCCCGCACCGCCACCCGGTCGTTGATCGCGCCCGCCTGCTGCAGCACGACGGCCCGGGTCACGGCGTCCTGGGCGCTCAGGCCGGCCGGGTCCACCGCCGCCGCCCGGGCCGCCACGTCCGTCGCCCGCCGCGCGAGCGCCGCGTCGCCGTCCGCGGTGTAGTCCGAGAGCCGGTCATCGCGCTCGCGCAGGCCCAGCATCGTCGCGGCGACCGGGTACGCGTCGAGCAGCACCCCGGTCAACTCGTCCGCCAGCTCCACCGCCACCGTCATGTGACCTCCCCGCCACCCCTGGCTACCCGTCCCAAGACCGTACCCGTTGATGGTCAACTCTGCGGGCCCCGGGACCGCCACCCGGAGGCGGCCGCGACCGTCGGTACGGCGTATCCTGGCTCGCGGTGCCCCCCAGGAATCCGTGGGACGAGGGGGCCCGCCGTGACCGGACCGACCGAGCTCGTCGCGATCCAGCCCTACCCGGGCCCGGTACGCCGCCCGCCCAAGGGTTCCGTCTTCGCCGGGTTCCTGCGAACGACCGACGCCAAGCAGATCGGCCTGCTGTACCTGGTCACGTCGTTCGGCTTCCTGCTGGTCGCCGGCCTGCTGGCGCTCCTGATGCGGGCCGAGCTGGCCCGGCCCGGCCTGCAGTTCCTCTCGCCGGAGCAGTACAACCAGCTGTTCACCGTGCACGGCACGGTGATGATGCTGCTGTTCGCCACGCCGCTGGTGTTCGGCTTCGCCAACTACATCGTGCCGCTGCAGATCGGCGCGCCCGACGTGTCGTTCCCCCGGCTGAACGCGCTGTCGTACTGGCTCTTCCTGTTCGGCGGGCTTACCGTGGTCGGCTCGTTCCTCAGCCCGGGCGGCGCGGCGGACTTCGGCTGGTACGCGTACGCCCCGCTGAACGAGGCGACGAACACGCCCGGGTTCGGCGGCGACGCGTGGATCATGGGACTCGCGCTGTCGGGCCTCGGTACGATCCTCGCGGCGGTCAACATCATCACGACGATCCTGACCCTGCGGGCGCCCGGCATGACGATGTTCCGGATGCCGATCTTCACCTGGAACATCCTGATCACCAGCCTGATGGTGCTGCTGGCGTTCCCGGTGCTCGCGGCAACGCTGCTGGCGCTGGAGGCCGACCGCCGGCTGGGCGCGCACGTGTTCAACTCGGCGGCCGGTGCGATCCTGTGGCAGCACCTGTTCTGGTTTTTCGCGCACCCCGAGGTGTACATCGTCGCGTTGCCGTTCTTCGGCATCGTCACCGAGGTCATCCCGGTGTTCAGCCGCAAGCCGATCTTCGGGTACAAGGGTATGATCGCGGCCACCATCGCGATCGCCGCGCTGTCGATGAGCGTGTGGGCGCACCACATGTTCGCGACCGGCCAGGTGCTGCTGCCGTTCTTCTCGTTCCTCACGTTCCTCATCGCGGTGCCCACCGGCATCAAGTTCTTCAACTGGATCGGCACGATGTGGCGCGGCCAGCTGACCTTCGAGACCCCGATGATGTTCAGCGTCGGCTTCCTCGTCAGCTTCCTGCTCGGCGGGTTGTCCGGGGTGGTCCTCGGCTCGCCGCCGCTGAACTTCCACCTCAACGACACGTACTTCATCGTTGCGCACCTGCACTACGTACTGTTCGGCACGATCCTGTTCGCCGCGTTCGCCGGCATCTACTTCTGGTTCCCGAAGATGACCGGCCGGCTGCTCGACGACCGGCTGGGGTACGTGCATTTCTGGCTGATGTTCACCGGGTTTCACCTCACCTTCCTCGTCCACCACTGGCTCGGTACGGAAGGGATGCCGCGCCGGTACGCCGACTACCAGCCGGGCGACGGCTTCACGGGCCTGCACCTGACCTCGACGATCGGCTCGTTCGTCCTGGGCATGTCGACGCTGCCGTTCCTCTGGAACGTGTGGAAGTCGTACCGGTTCGGCCGGCCGGCCGGCGTCGACGACCCGTGGGGCCACGGCAACTCGCTGGAGTGGGCCACGTCGTGCCCGCCGCCCCGGCACAACTTCGCCCAGCTGCCCCGGATCCGTTCCGAACGCCCGGCGCACGACCTGCACTTCGGCGGCGGCTAAGTGCGCACCGAGTACCGGGTGTTCGCGGTGGTCGGCGCGTTCCTCGGGCTGGCGGCGGCCGGGTACGCCTGGTGGACCTGGTACGCGCTGTCGCGCGTCGAGTGGGCGGGCACGTTCGTGCTGGGTCTGTCCGCCGGGCTGTGCGCGATCTGCGGGTTCTACTTTGCGGTCGTCGCCCGCCGCATCCAGCCGCGGCCGGAGGACCGGCCAGCGGCGGAGCTTGCCGAGGGGACCGGCGTGGTCGGCTTCTTCAGCCCGGGCAGCTACTGGCCGCTCGGCATCGGCGCGAGCGCGTGGGCGGCCGCGTTCGGGGTCGTGGTGTGGCAGTGGTGGCTCATCGCGGCCGGCCTGGCCGGCGTGCTGGCCACCGCGGCCGGCCTGCTGCTCGAGTACTACACGCGCAGCCGTGGCTGACCGCCGGCCGAGTGCGGTGGCGCAGTACCGTCGTCGCGTGCGTACTCGGTCCCCGCTCCGGCACCGGCCGGCCCTCGCCGGACTGCTGGCCGCCGTCGTCGCCGCGACCGGCTGCACCCCGCCCGGCCCGCCGAGCAGGTCAGGCAGCGGCCTGGTCCGCGTCCCGGTGCAGGTACCGATGTCGCTGGCCCGCGCACCGTTTGCGGTACCGAGGCTGCTCAACCTGCCGCCGGGCTGGACGGCGTCGGTGTACGCGCGGGTCGACCACGCCCGGTTCCTGAGCCCGACGCCGGACGGCGCGATCCTGGTGTCCCAACCCGGTGCTGGCACCGTGCTCCTGGTCCGCCGGCAGGCCGACGGCACCGGCGCGGTCAGCCAGTTCATCACCGGGCTCAACGGGCCGCACGACATCGTCATCGCCGAGGTGTCCGGCCGGACCTGGGTGTTCATCTCGCAGGCCGACCGGGTCGTGCGGTACCCGTACGCGACCGGCGACAGCCACGCCCGGGCGGGTGAGGTCGTCGTCGACGGGCTGCCCGACGCGAGCACACCGGAGCTGCGCGGCCAGTACGCGCACGTGTTGAAGAACATCGCCGTGCACGACGGCACGCTGTACGTGTCGATCGCGTCCACCTGCAACGCCTGTGCCGAGGACACCCGCAGCGACCCGCAGCGGGCCGCCATCTACCGGTACGACGCGGGCGGCACCAATGCCGGCCGGCGGCTGGTCGCCCGGGGGCTGCGCAACGCCGAGGGGCTGGCCTTCGTGCCCGGTACCGACCAGCTGTGGGCCGTGGTGAACAACCGCGACAACACCCGGGTGCCGGACGACCGCGACGTGGACGGCGACGGCACCGGCGACCGCGGGAAGCTCATGCCGGAGTTCGTGGACGACTACCCGGTCGAGCCCTTCGTCCAGGTCCGCGACGGCGCGTTCTTCGGCTGGCCGTTCTGCAACCCGGCGGCCGACCCGAGCCGGCGCAACCTGGGCTTCGACCGCGACTATGACCTCAACGCCGACGGTACGGCCGCCGACTGCGGCCGGGCGACCCGGATCGACGTCGGTCTCCCGGCGCACACGGCGCCGCTGGGGCTGACGTTCACGCAGGGTACCGCCGCACCGGATCTCGGCGCCGTGGTCGCGTTGCACGGCTCGTGGAACCGCACGACGCCGGTCGGTTACCAGCTGGTCCACTTCCCCTGGTCGGCCGGCGGGCCCGGCGAGCAGCGCGACCTGGCCACCGGCTGGCTCGATCCGGTCACCCACCAGCCGTGGGGGCGGCCGGTCGACGTCGCCGTCGACACCGACGGCTCGCTGCTGGTCAGCGACGACCTGGCCGGAGCGTTGATGAGGCTGACCCCGCCCCGGCGCTAGGTGCGCCGGGGCCGGCCCCGACTACGCCTCCGGCAGCTGGATCTCCGCCTCGCCCTTGGCCATCGTCGTGCCCTCGTGCGTCCTCATCTCGTACGTGGTCTGCACGACGGCCCGATCGAAGTTGTCGTCCCGCCACTTGCCGGTGATGGAGCCGGACAGGTACGTGACGTTGCCGGTCAGCGCCGGGTTGCGGTACTGGGTGCGGTGGTGCAGGACGAAGCCGTGGTCGCCGGCCCAGTTCGCCAGGTAGTCGACGACCCAGGCGCACATGGTCGCGCCGTAGCCGTACCCGCGCGGCATGCCGATCACCTGTGCCCAGCGCGGCTGCACATGCCCGCGGGAGGGACCGTAGACCAGGCCGTCGCCCGCGGCCGGGTCGACCTTGGCCCGCTCCCGGTCCTGCGACATCTCCGGCAGCCAGCCGGCGTCCAGAGTGGACGTCGGCAGCGGCGGCCAGTGTACGTACGAGCCCCAGCCGCCCTGGTCGGTGCGCGACTCGGAGGTGAACGTCTGGATCGAGTGCGGGCCGATCACCCGCTTGGTCATCTCCTCGCCGACCTCGACATCGGCCCACAGCCGCTTGGTACGCCCCGGCCACGAGCGGATCCAGGCGAGCCGCTCGTCGACGATCTTGGCGAGCTGCTCGTCCGTCCACTCCGGCTCCTTCTCCTGGCCGGAGAACGCACCCAGCCGGCGGGCGTTCTCGGTCAGGTAACGGATGGACGCCGAACGCTGCTTGCCGATCAGCTCGCCACGCTGGTTCACGTACGTGGTGTCGCCGCGGGCGAACATCGTGGGGCCGGCGAACGAGGTGTCGGTGACCCGGTAGTCGAACAGCATCCGGTCCATCCGCAGCAG
>JAEHDK010000030.1 GCA_016880465.1 Micromonosporaceae bacterium | reverse complement strand
GTACGGGCCGGAGGTGTTGGTTGGTTGCAGGGTGACGGGACCTGCCCGACGGCAGCGGGTGGGCGCCGGCGGGTGGGTCGAAGGCCAAAGGAGAGCTGACCGTGCGCCAAACGATCCTCGTCCGCGAGCCGGTCGGCTGGACGGTCGCCTGGATCGGGTTCGAGCAGGACTACCACTGCGCGTTGCTCGGCCAGCTGGAAGGCTGGTTCGACGCGGGGTATCGAGGCGCAGGTGGAGGACCGGTTCACCTGGAAGCGGAGGTTCGGGCTGCGCATGGACGAGGCGAGGGCATGCCTCGGAGGATCGAGCCCGATATCGACGACGGCAACGCCGTGCGGCTGTTGCGCGACTTCGCCCGGGGCACGTCGTTCCCCTGGTCGACCAGTGGCCGCCGTAGCGCATGGCCGAGGCCGCCGAGCGGCAGCTCGCCCGGCCGCTGGAGCGGCGCCGCCCACCGCGTTACTGGCTCATGGCGCCGGGGTGGCGGGTGGTGCTCGAGACCGGGTCCCTGGAGGGACCCGCCCTGGAGGCGATCGAGTGGCTGCGGCGGCGGGAGGTGCAGGACGCGGCCGCGTTCTACCAGGCGCTGAGTGGACCGTGAAGGCAGCCCTCCTCGGCCACGTCGCCATGGTCGTCAACGGCACGCGCCGAACGGTTCCCCGCGCGCAGACCCGCGGCATGTTCGCGCTGCTGGGGCTCAACGCCGACCGGGCCGTCTCGCGCAACGCGATGGTCGAGGCCGTGTGGGGCGACACCCCGCCGACGACCGCTCGGGCTCAGATCAACTCGGCGATGTCCGTTCTTCGCCGGCAGCTCATCGAGCTGGGATCCCCTGACGTCCTGGTCGCGGACCGGTTCGGCTATCGGCTGTCCATTGCCACGGCGGCGGTCGACGCCCTCGAGTTCGACGAGCTGCTGCGACAGAGCCGGGCGGATGCCGCCGCCGGCCGGTACGACCTAGCCTACGAGCGGGTCCGCACCGGGTTGGCGCTGTGGCACGGCGACGCGTTGGCGGACGCGAGCGGCTGGTTCGTCGACGGTACCCGGGCCCGGCTCGCCGACAGCCGGTTGGCCGGCTGGGAGCTGCTGGCCGACGCGGGTTTGGCGGTCGGCCGGCCGGCGGAGGTGGCCGCCGAGCTGGCCCCGGTCGTGACCGCGAACCCGCTGCGCGAACAGCTGCGGATCCGGCTCATGGTCGCGTTGACACTGGTTGGCTGCCGGGTGGAGGCGCTGCAGTCCTACCGGGGGTACCGCCGGCAGTTGGCCGAGAGCGAGGGCCTCGACCCGGGCCCGGAGATCAGCCGGCTCGAAGCCACCATCCTGCGTGGAGAGCTGGTGCAGGCCGCGGTGCCGGGCAAGGGCCACGTCGGGAAGCCCGCCGCGGTGGCTGTACACGATGGCACGGGTACCAGGCCCACCCGCGCTCGTGCGCTGACGGAATCGGCAGCCACACCGCGCCAACTGCCCGCCGCGACGCCCACGTTCGTCGGCCGCGAACGCGAGCTGGCCCTGCTAGCCGCAGGGCAAGCGCCGGTTCGAACGGTGCACGGCCCGCCCGGCGTCGGTAAGTCCACCCTCGTCGTACGGCTGGCCCACCTCCTCGCCGGCCAATATCCCGACGGCCAGCTCTATTTGGACCTGCGTGGCTCGAGCCCTCGGCTGGCTCCGTTGACCCCGATCGAGATGCTCGGCCGGTTGCTGCGGGCCCTGGGCGTCCCGGATGCTCGGGTACCGGCCGAGGTCGCCGAGGCGGCCGCCATGTACCGGTCGCTGCTGGCCGGTCGGCGCATCCTGGTCATGCTCGACAACGCCGTCGACGCCGCGCAGGTCCGCGATCTCCTACCGGGTACCCCGGACACCACCGTGCTCATCACGAGCCGACGAGCGCTCACCACCCTGGACGGCGCGCAGCACCTGGCACTCGACGTGCTTCCGGGACAGGAAGCCGTGGCGCTGCTGGAGTCGGTCGTCGGGGTCCAGCGGATCGGTACCCAGCCGGCCGCGGTGGGTGACGTCATCGCCAGATGCGGTCGCCTACCGCTTGCGTTACGGATTGCCGGCGCCCGCTTGGCGGCGCGGCCGGACTGGACCGCGGCCGACCTCGCCCGCCGGCTCGCCGACGAGTGGCACCGCCTCGACGAGCTCGGCACGGACGACCTGGCGGTCCGCTCCTGCTTCCTGGCCAGCTACCGCCTGCTCGACCCAACGGCCGCCCGCGCCTTTCGCCTGGCCGGGCTCCTGCGGGTACCAGAGCTGAGCGTCGAGGTGGTCGCGGCCATGTTGGCCGAGCCGGCGTCGCTCGCCGCGGCGGTGCTCGACCGGCTGGTGGTCGACCACCTCGTCGAGCCGGTGACCGGCGGCCGGTTCCGGCTGCACGACCTGCTTCGCCTGTACGCGGCCGAATGCGCGGTGGCCGAGGAGCCGGCGCCGGAGCGGGACGCCGCCCTGCACCGGGCGCTGGTCTACTACCTGGGGACGAGCCGGCGTGCCGTTTGGCACCTGTTGCGGCTGGATCGACCGCTGGACCCGGAACTGGACGGGCCGCCCGGGACGGACCTCGTCGCTCTGCCGACCGTGGCCGCGGCCAT
>JAEHDK010000247.1 GCA_016880465.1 Micromonosporaceae bacterium | reverse complement strand
GGTCCGCCGGGCGGGCGGCGACGGCTCCTCCGCCCGCCGGCTGGGCGGCGCGAGCACGACCGTCTCGGGCGTCGCCGACTCCACCGCGCGGCCGAGCGCGTCCGCGGTTTCCTGGTCGACCACGCCGCTGTCGACGAGCCTTCGAGTGCGCTGGAAATGGGCGACCGCACCTGCGGTCATCACGCCGAAGGTGTGGTTCGCGGCCTCCGCGGCGGGGATCTCGTAGCCCAGCACCGCCAGCTCGCGGTGGAGGGCGGACACATCGTCGCCGGTCAAACCAGCATGAAGATTCCTGCCCTGCAATCGCATAGCGAAGTCCATCCGCCTAGGAATGGGTACGGGACTCCCCGAGTTTGCCCGGCACGATCGACAACGGCGCTCGATTGTCCCGCAGCCGACACTCGCCGCGCCCGATCATGCCGGCAGGTGCCGCCGGGGCGATAGAGATGTTCCGGATGGCTTCAGGCGCTTGCCTCAGTGACTGTGGATATAAACTTCTCCAATATGTCCCTTCCCGAAGGCGTCGCGTGGTCCATCCACTGCACCTGGCTTCTGGCCCATCTCCGCCCGGGCGAGGCGCTGTCGTCGCGTCGCATGGCTGAGTTCATCGGCCTGCCCGCGGCGTACCTGTCCAAGTTGCTGAAGTCCTTGGTGCCGGCCGGCCTCCTGGACGCGACGAGTGGCCCCCGCGGGGGGTTCCGGCTCGCCCGAGCGCCTGCCGGCATCACGGTCCTCGACATTGCCGAGGCCGTCTACGGCAGGGCGACCATGTTCCGGCGCATGGAGATCCGGAGCACCGCTTCCAGGCGGGCGTGCAGCTCCGGGAAGCTGAACGGCTTGAGGATGTAGTCGTCCGCGCCGGTCCGCAGCGCGGCCACCCGGTCACGCTCGGCACTTCGTCTGGTGCGCACGACGATCGCCACGTCACCCCGACTGCGCAGCTCCCGGCACAGCTCCAGGCCGTCCTCGTCGGGCAGGGCGAGATCGAGCAGCACCAGGTCCCACCGGGGATCGGTCAGGGGGTGGCGGCGGTCCGGGTGTGCTCGACCTCGTGCCCGGTCCGGCGAAGCGCCGCGCTCAACGCCGTGGCCAGCCGCAGGTCGTGGTCGATGAGCAGCAGTCTCATGTCCTCCCCATGTGCCGTGAGCAGCAACGCCCGGTCGTACGATCCGCCGGAGCGGGCCAGCGTACCGAGCCGGCCGGCGTCGGCTTCGGGAGCGGCCCGCTGGGCCTGCCGCCCTTGGATGATCGCGTAGCTGCCGGCCGAGGCGCGAAGACCAGGGCTATGGCGAGACCGGCGGCGACGAACCGGGCGCGACGGCTGCCACGGGCCTCACGGTCGGCCCGCGCACTCTCGTCGGCGAGCAGCCGGTCGGCCTCGTCCACCGACCAGTCTCGCGATCTCGTACGCAGGACCGTGGTCCTCATCATTCGGGCGATCCGCAGCGCTGCGGCGACGTACTCCTCCGCTCGGTCCAGCTGCGGCTTGAAGAGCTCCTCGATCTGGTCTTTGGTGTACCAGATCTCCATGCGGCGACCGAAGAGTATCTGTCGACCAGCTCGCCTCGCCGTCCGGCTACCGGGAAGACGCGGTACTTCCGCCGGCGTTGACGGCCCGGCGGTTGACAGACAATGAACATCAGGCGAGAGAGCATAAATGATCGGATAAGCACAATGGGGCCGTTTGGCGTTGTCAGAATCCTGACGAGCGCGTTTCGAAACGCCTCAACGAACCTAGCATGGACCAGCATAAGACGCGATACGCGACGGTGACCACACCGGCGATGGCGTGCCGAACCGGGGCTCCCGCCAACGTCGTGCGGTGCGTGGATATCGCTTGGCATGAGTGGCGTCCACTACCTCCCCTGCACCTCCACACGCAAGCCGGCCTACGCCCATTCGACAGAAGCGAGGCGAACTGTCGAAAATACGTGAGCGTACGCCGGGCGCAGGCCTTTCCATCCTATTCAAGGAGTCAGGAGTCCATCATGCGCCGAATCATCGTCGTTGTAACGGCTGTGCTCGCGTCCCTGTTCTTCGCGGTCCCGGCCGCATGGGCCGGCAGCCCGCACTTCGTTGAGGCAACCGCCACGGCAGACGGCAACACGCTGACGGTATCGGGCAAGGAAGCCGGCCTCGGCAACGAGACACAGGTCCACATTGCCGTGACTGCCACCGCGCTGTGCATCAACAACGGTGGCCACCACCCGAAGGCAGTCAACAAGGGCAGCTTCTCGGCGGAAGGCGACTTCCCTGTGCAGAACGGCAAGGCCGTGTTCTCCCTTACGCTGATCGCGACCTTCCAGCCCGACTGCAGCCCGCCCATGACCGTGTCGTGGACAGACATCGTCCTCACCGACACCGAGCACGGCGTCATCAAGCATCTCTAGCGACCGGCCGCCGCGTTTGAGTCGAATGGAACATGGAGCGTTGTGTGAAGGGTCTGCGTCTGCGCTTCGCATCGCCGGAAATCCGTGATTTCGTCGCGGCGCTCGGCGGCTCGCCGGTTGGTGTCGCGCCGACCGAGCAGGT
>JAEHDK010000246.1 GCA_016880465.1 Micromonosporaceae bacterium | reverse complement strand
ACGAGCCGTACCTGTACTCCGACGGCGAGATCTCGGACGTGGCCAGCGAGGAGGACTTCGACATCACGGTGCCGGCGAACCGGCTCTGGGTGATGGGCGACCACCGCTCGCACTCCGGCGACTCGCGGGAGCAGTACCGCGCCACCCGGGATGTCGTCGCCTCGACGATCCCGATAAGCGCCGTCGTCGGGCGGGCCTTTGTCCTGTTCTGGCCGGTTGGCCGAGCCACCTGGCTGTCCGTGCCGGACACCTTCGACGGGATACCCGACCCACCCAAGGGTTGAGACAGGAATGTTGGGCTCGCCTCCGCTCGCCCGGCGGCGCTGGCGGCTCTGCCCGACCGGACCCGGCGCGATTAAGCTGGCGCCCGTGATTCTCCGGCGAGCCGCGCGCATCCTGCTCGTCGATGCCGACGAACGGGTCCTGCTGTTCCGCGGGTTCGATCCGGACCGGCCCGACACCAGGTACTGGTTCACCCCGGGCGGTGGGCTCGACGCCGAGGAGCCACCGGCGGTGGGCGCGGCCCGCGAGCTCGCCGAGGAGACCGGCCTCGTGCTGGCGCCGGAGGAGTTCGGCGCACCCGTGTGGCAGGACGTGACCGAGTTCGGCTTCGCCGGCCTGGCCTACCAACAGGAGCAGGACTTCTTCCTGGTACGGGTGCCCCGCATGCGGATCGCCACCGACGGCTTCGACGAGCTGGAGCGGTCATCGATCGACAGCTACCGGTGGTGGACGGTCGCGGAGCTGGAGGACACCGCGGACGCGTACTACCCGGTCGAGCTGCCCGCTCTGCTGCGGCGGCTGCTGCCGTGCTGAGCCCGCCACGTACCGTCGTGCGCCGCGAGGGCGGGCTCTACGCGCTGGAGCGGGCCCTGCAGCGGCGCGGGTTCGCGCTCGTCGCCGGGGCGGACGAGGCCGGCCGCGGGGCGTGTGCGGGGCCGCTCGTGGTCGCGGCCGTGGCGTTGCCGGCGACCCGCCGCGGGGAGATCGAGGGGCTGGCGGACTCGAAGCTGCTCACCCCGGCGGTCCGGGAGCGGATCTACCAGGAGGTGATCTCGGTCGCCTGCGCGTACCAGGTGGTGATCATCCCGGCGACCGAGGTCGACGCACGCGGGCTGCACGTGTGCAACCTGGCGGGCATGCGCCGGGCGCTGGCCGGGCTCGTCGTCCGGCCCGACTACGTACTGACCGACGGCTTCCCGGTCGACGGGCTCGGCGTACCCGGACTGGCCGTGTGGAAGGGCGACCAGGTCGCGGCCTGCGTGGCGGCGGCGAGCGTGGTGGCCAAGGTCACCCGTGACCGGATCATGGATGATATGGACGGTTCGTTCCCGGAGTACGGTTTCGCCGAGCACAAGGGCTATTGCACCGCCGAGCACGCGGCGGCCCTCGATCAGCACGGCCCGTGTGCGGAGCATCGCTTCTCGTACGTGAACGTGGCCGCTGCGGCCGCCGCCGCTGCCCGCCGGGACGGCTCCGCGACGCGCATGGGGCGCCGGGCACTCCGCCGGGGTACGGTCGGCGTGGCGTTCTACGACCCCACCCGGCCTGCCGAGCCGGTGGGCGAGAATGCTGATGGGCGAGACTGATGTACGGCAAGGAGGGCGGTGCGCGATGAGCGCCAGGGGAGCAGTGCGATGAGCGCCGAAGATCTCGAAAAGTACGAGACCGAGATGGAGCTGCAGCTCTACCGGGAGTACCGCGACATCGTCCGCCAGTTTTCGTACGTCGTTGAGACCGAGCGCCGCTTCTACCTCGCCAACCAGGT
>JAEHDK010000245.1 GCA_016880465.1 Micromonosporaceae bacterium | reverse complement strand
GGCGCCGGCCCCGAGGCCGGCGGCGGCCCGCAGGTCGGCCGCGTACGTCCCGGGCGGGCCCAGCCGGGACTCCAGCGACTCGTCGCCCTCCGCCGCGATCTCGGCGAGGTGCTCCGGCAGATCCTCCAGCAGTTCGTCGCGTTTGCTTGCCGGCAGGTCGGCGAGCGCGGCCCGGATCCGGGCCAGGTACTGCGCGACGTCCGTCGTGACCGTCATGCGGCCACCCCCCGATGTCCCTCGACAAGAGCGTCCATGGTGGCGGCGAACGCCTCCCAGGCCTTACCGGACCGGCCGAGCTGGGTACGGCCCGCCGCGTTGAGCGCGTAGTACTTGCGGTGTGGCCCCGCCTCGCTGGGGACCACATAGGTCGTCAGGAACCCAGCCTGGAACAGCCGGCGCAGGGTGCCGTAGACCGAGGCGTCGCCGACCTCGTCGAGCCCCGCGGCGCGCAGCCTCCGCAGGATGTCGTAGCCGTAGCCGTCCTCGTGCCGCAGGACCGCGAGCACGGCAAGGTCGAGGACGCCCTTGAGCAACTGGGTGGTGTCCACTCGGCGAGACTAGTACGCAGTGCAGAGTACCGTCAAGACCGTAGTAGTGAACAGCCGTTCAGACGTACAGCTTGCGGAGCTCGCGGGCAATGTCCGGGACCTCGGTCAGCGCATCGCTGGCCGCCGAGATCACGAAATGCCTCCGCCCGATCGGCGTCGACGTCCTGCAGGTCATTCTCGGCCGCTCAACG
Organism: Micromonosporaceae bacterium; assembly: GCA_016880465.1. GTDB lineage: Bacteria > Actinomycetota > Actinomycetes > Mycobacteriales > Micromonosporaceae > EFPC-2. The sequence goes on along the minus strand of JAEHDK010000245.1, from coordinate 2,277 downwards.
ACCAGGCGATCCCGTCGAGGATGTCGTGCTCCGACGCGACGACCTGGTCGGCACCGGTCCGGTCGAGCACGATGCGCAGGATGAGCGCACCCGCGCCGATGACGTCGGCCCGGCCGGGGTGCATGACGGGCAGCGCGAGCCGTTCGGCATGCCCCATCGCGAGCAGCTCGGCGCTCACCCGAGCGATGTCGCGACGGGAGATGCGGGCATGGTGGATGCGCTCGGCCCGGTACGCGGGCAGCCCCAGCGCGATGGCGGCGACCGTGGTGACCGAGCCGGCGAGCCCGACGAGGGTACCGGCCTGGGTGCCGGGCACCTCGCTCAGCGCCGCGTCCACGGCGGCCGTGATGTCCGCCTCCGCGGCGGCGATCTCGGCCGGCGTCGGTGGGTCGCTGTGCAGGTGCCGCTCGGTCATCCGGACGCAGCCGATGTCGACGCTGTGCGCCGCGGTCGGCCGATCCGTACCGAACACGAACTCGGTCGAGCCGCCGCCGATGTCGACGACCAGGAACGGCGGCACCGCATCGGCCGGCAGCCCGCGGACCGCACCGGTGAACGACAGCCGTGCCTCCTCGGCACCCGTGACGACCTCGGGCGGTACGCCGAGCGTGCCGGTGACCATCGCGCGGAACTCGTCCGCATTCGCCGCGTCCCTGGTGGCCGACGTGGCGACCAGCCGGACCGGCCCGGCGCCCAGCGCGCTGAGCTGCCCGGCGTAGTCGGCGAGCGCGACCCGGGTCCGCTCGATCGCCGCCGGGTCGAGCCGGCCGGTCCGGTCGACGCCCCGGCCGAGCCGGACGATCTCCATCCGGCGGACGACCTCCGTCAACCGGTCACCGTCGAGGTCGGCCACCAGCAGCCGGATTGAGTTCGTACCGCAGTCGATGGCCGCGACCCGGGTCACGGGGCACCCCGGTCGAGGTGCAGGAGCATGCGGGTGTTGCCCAGGGTGTTCGGCTTGACCCGTTCGAGGTCGAGGAACTCGGCGACCCCCTCGTCGTACGAGCGCAGCAGCTGCTCGAACACCGGTGGCGGTACGGGCGCACCGTCAATCGGCGCGAACCCGAACGAGCCGAAGAACCCGGTCTCGAAGGTGAGTACGAAGACCCGCCGGATCCCCAGCTCGCGGGCCGCGCCGAGCAGTCCGGCGACGAGCCGATGGCCGACCTTGCGACCCCGGTGGGCCGGATCGACCGCGACGGTACGTACCTCGGCGAGGTCCTCCCACATCACGTGCAGCGCACCGCAGCCGACCACGGCACCGTCCGGCGCGACCGCGACCCAGAACTCGGGCACCTGCTCGTAGAGCGTGACCGTCGCCTTCGACAGCAGCCGGCGGTCGGTGGCGTAGGCGTCGATGAGCCGCCGGATCCCGCGCACGTCGGCGGTACGGGCCCGGCGGATGGCGACGTCCATCCCGCGAGACTAGCCGGGGCCGCAGTCAGCCGGCCGCCACGGAGTCAGCCGGCCGACTCTGACTTGAACTACGCCATCGCGGGCAGCACAGTCAGCGCATGACGATCCCCGCCGCCTCGCGGCGCACCCTCGCCGCCGCGGTCGCCGGAGTCCTCGGCGCCGCCGCCGCGCTCGGTTGCGGCTTCGTACGGGATGCCAAGCAGGTCATCGACACCGCGACGATCCTCGGTGACTTCGCCGACCGGCTCGGCCAGGCCCAGGAGCTGACCTACACCGCCGAGTACTCGGTGTCCGGCGGGGACCCGGTGACGCTGGTACGGCAGCCGCCGAACTCCGCCTTCGTGGGCAGGTCCGGGACCTTCATCGTCACCAGGGAAGCCATCCTCGTGTGCGGTACGCACAACGGCGCGACGAGCTGCCAGCGAATCCCAGGGGCGGGCCAGCTCGACCCGTCGGCCGCGGGCCCGCTGGCCGGGGTCGTCGGCGCCGGCTTCATCCCGCCGGAGCTGGCGCTGGGCCTGGTGACCGCGGCGGCACTCGTACCGGGGGCCACGGTGACCGAGTCCGAGCGCCGGATCGGCGGCGAGGACTCGCTCTGCGCCGACGTCAAGGGCGCCGGCAACGCCGCGCAGCCGGGCGAGCAGGCGCTGCAGGACTTCTCCGTGTGCGTAACCGAGACCGGCGTACTCGCCGCGTTCAACGGCACCTCCACCACCGGCGAACGGGCCAGCATCGAGCTGCACTCGGTCCGCGCGACGGCGGACGCGACGGCGTTCCACCCGCCGGCCGGCGCCGCGATCGTCGACGTGACGGCACTGCCGTCGGGCAGGTAGCGGCCCGCTACGGCGGCGCGACGCACGG
>JAEHDK010000244.1 GCA_016880465.1 Micromonosporaceae bacterium | reverse complement strand
GGTGCCGGAACCGCGGCCGGTCACCGCCGGGCTGGCCGGTACCGGCGCCGACCTCGTCGAAGTCGGCGCCACCGCGCGCCGGCCGGACCGGTATCCGCAGGTGGCCCACTGCCAGGCCCTCGGCCAGCCGGGCGGTGGCCTGCTGCGCCGATCCGGGTAGCCGCCGGCCCAGCGGGCCGACCGGCCGTGCCGCCCGCCGGAACGGAGGTGAGATGGCCGCCTGCGGGAAGACGCTCTCCTTGACGCTCACCCGCAACGTACGGCCTACGCCCGGGCCGGGCGGCGTACCGTCGGCCGCCAGCCGTACCCGGCTGTGCACCGGCTCGGTCACCCGTACCGCGACATCCGGCGGCAGCCCGTCCAGGTGCTTGTCGCGGGCAGCGGTCGCGGTGGCCCGGGCCAGCTGCGCCTGCCGCAGCAGCCGGTTCGCGCTCTCCAGCTCGCCGGCCTGCTCCCAGGCGGAGGCGACGAACTGCTCCTGGTAACGCTGCACCACCTGGGTGCCGAGCGCGGCGGCAACCCGCCAGCCGGGGTCGAGGTTCAGCTCGCGCAGCCACTGCCGTGCGCCGCCGGCATCGGGCAGCTGGTCGACCGTACCGGCCTGGAAGCTGCCGTAGATCGGGGGCCGCAGGACGGTCGCGTCGACGCCGGGCGGCAGTTCGATGAGGTCCTCCAGCCGCTGCTGGAACGCCGCCTGTATGTCCGGCGGCCAGGCTCGTTGCGGCAGTTCGAGGGAGGTCAGCGCGCCCTCGAACGGCAGCAGGGTCGGCGCCGGCAGGTCCAGGTCGGCGAAGTCCGGGCCCGGATCGGAGATGTCCACCGGCAGCGTGCCGATGTCCGCGCCGAGCCGGTGTGGCCGCAGCCGGCGTACGAGCACCTCGAAATCGCCGACCTCGGCGGTGGCGAACTCCCAGTGGTCGTACACGGGCAGCTCGAAGGCGCCGCTGAGTGCTGCCCAGCCGCCCGGCGGCGGCCACGCCGGTTCCGCTCCCGCGTTGACCGGCTCGCCGCGGCCCGCCTGTACCCCCGCGCGGAACGTCGGGACCAGGCAGGCCAGGTACGTCTGCCGGGGGCTGAGGCGGCGCGGGCAGAGCAGGCGCGCCAGGGTCAGCTCGGGTGCCCGACCGTCCAGCGCGTCGGCCGGGCTCTCCGTGCTACCGGCGATCTGGGCGTGTGCCCAGGCCCAGGACTCGCTCAGGTCCGGCAGCTCCGCGCTGGCGTCGGCCGCGGCCAGGCGCAGCCACGGCAGCGGCCGGCTCGGGTCCACGGTCAGCTGTGCGATCTCCCGGCGTACCACCACCAGGACCAGCCAGGGCCGGATCCGGGTGCCGTTCGGCTCGGGGCTCAGCAGCCAGGGCAGCTCCGGGGTGTCGAACTCGACCAGCGGGAAGTAGTTCGGTTCGAAGTCGCCGGTGCCCGGTGGCGGCTCGCGGCGGATGATCTGTCCACTGTCGACGGCCACCACGTCGCCGGGTCCGTAGAGGGACAGCGTCCGCGTGACGTCCTCGGTATCCGAGGCGCCCTTGGCGACGGTGAGCGTGACGGGAATGCGCAACCGGCCACCACTGGGATCCGGCGTCGGGTTGGCGGCCGCCAGACCGCGCCGGGACCAGGCGAGGAAGCGGTAGCTGCCGCCGAGGTCAGTCATCCCAGCTCCAGCTCCTCTACGCGGACGATCTGCAGCTCGTCGCGGTCGGCCCGGCCGCGCAGCCGTTCCGCGGCCGCGGTGTAGCTGCCGTCCGGCCCGTCCATCGGTACCGGCGTCAAGGTGTCCTTCGTGACTAGGGCGTAGGTCGGGTCCGCGACGGTCGGGCCGGGCGCCGGTGGGGCGAACTTCGCCGGCCCCTGCGCGCGGATCACGGCGGTCCCGGCCGGCCCCTGCTCCGCCAGCGCGGCGACCGTACCGCTGGGCGGGGTGTACTCGCCGGTGAGCCGCTCGGAGTCGAGCGCCTCGACGTCGAGGATGACCGACTGCTCGTAGTCGAGCGGTGTCTGCTGGACGTACCCGACCGCGGCGGCGCTCGTCGGCGCCAGGCGGGCACCGGAGACCATCCGCTCGTACGCCGGGCTGGCCAGCTTCTCCGCGTCGCTCATCCGGCGGAACTGGGCCGGGGCGAAGAACTGCGTCTGCGCGCCGACGACTGTGAGCCCGGTTGCCGCGCGGATCGCGAAGCGGTCGTAGTCCTTCGGCGGCGCCGACCCGAACAGCCCGAGCGTGCGCTCGAGGGGCACCAGGTTCTGCGACACGGCCAGCGTCCCGAGCGGGTGTGCGAGCAGCTCGTCGGTGCCGGCGCCATCACGCAGTACCACCAGGCGGCCGGTGCCGCTCGGCAGCTGGGCGCTCCAGTTCGCGTCGGCGGTGAGGTTGGTGCGCAGTGCCGGCCACACCGGCGTGCGCTCGATCGCGGGTACGTCCTCGCGGCGCCCGAACTGCGCCCGGAACGGGATCGAGAAGCTGAAGATGAAGATCTTGAAGGTCGCCTGGCCCCACAGTACCCACGGCGCCGGGCCGCTCAGGTGTACGTGGATGTTCAGCCCCATCAGGGTCGTGCCGCCGCGCTTGAGCGCGAGATGGGCGAAGATCTCCGCGAGGATCCGGAACGGCGAGAACTGGATCAGCGTGTCGAAGCCGAGCTTGCCCTCCAGGGCGAACCCGGCGAAGGCCACGTACAGCTCCAGCCGCGCACCCGTCTGCACGGTGTTGGCGGTGAGCGCGAAGTACGCCTCCATCCGCAGCCGCGGATTGTCGCCTGTGGACAGTGCGATCGCCAGCCGGCGCAGCGCCGGGAAGCCGGGCGGGGGCCGGTACGCCGGGTGGAAGCCGCCCAGCGCCATCGCGAAGTCCGGGTTGGCACCCCAGTTCACCCGGGCCGCCATGTCGCCGCTGATCGGGAACGATGCCACCCGGGAGTCGTACAGCGTGGCGTCGACCGACAGCTCGCGGCGGTCGAAGTCGATGACCCCGACCACGTCGAGGTTGATGCTGACGATCGCGTGCTCGGCGTCCGGCAGCGTGGCCCGGATCCGACCGAGGATGATCAGCCGGATCGGCGCCGGCAGCTCGAGGATCAGCGCGAGCTCGATCGTGACCAGGGTCGGGGTGCCCCAGCCGAGCAGTGCCATCGGCCCGAACACGTACTGGTTGACCGCCGGCGGAAAGACCGTCTGCAGCGTGCTGATGATCTGCGGCGCCCGCGGCGTCGGGTCGTCCCGCGCGAAGAGGATCGAGTCGAGGGTACGGTTGCGTACGCCGGCCCGGAGCACGTCGACGGCGACCGTACGGTTGATCCCGAGCAGGCCGCCGATCCCGTTGAGGGTGAACCCGAAGCCCAGCTGGATCGGGGTGAACCCGGACGCCTGCACGATGATCAGCAGGGAGAAGCCGCGTGACCCGTCGGGCAGGCGGGTGGTGAGCAGCCCGAACGCGTTGAAAGTGAGCTTCTCGAACTCCAGGTGCAGTACGCCGGCGTACTGCTCTTTCTGCGGGTCGAAGAACAGGTATCCGCCGCCGCGCACCGCCGCCGCGTCCACCGTGACGCCGATGCCGTTGGGCGGCTTGAAGTGCGCGGCGAGGTCGACCGGGCCCAGATTGCCGTTGTGGAGCGCCAGCTCGGCGGTGGCGCCCACCCGGTCGACGACGGCGGTGAGCGGTCCGAGGATCGCGCCGCCGGTGGCGCTCGCCTCGACGGTCAGCCCGGCGCCGGTCACCGCGAGTCCGATGTGGAGCGACCGGAGCAGCAGGGGACCGAGCTGTACGGGCGCCGCGATCTCGATCTCGGTACCGCCGCTGCCGGTGAAGCTCACCCCGTGCCGGGACCACGCCAGGCCCAGCTCGAAGTTGACGGTGAGCCCGTCGGCCGGCAGCAGCGTACTCAGGAAGCCGTCCGCGCCGGCCGGGGAGAGAACGAAGCGGCCGCGCTCGAAGCCGGCCGACACGGTCAGCTCCGGCGGCCCGCCGCGCGCCTCCACGGCCAGCCCGACGTAGACCGTGCCGACCTCGATCCGGGTGTTCTCGCTGATCGCGAGCAGCCGGAGCGGGTGGGCGGGGTCTCCGGAGCCGTGGTTGAGCCGTACCCGTACCCGGCCGGTCACGAAGGCCGACTCGTCCGGGCCGCCCAGCGAGATGCGGGCCTGCGGCGCCTGGCCCGGGCGCAGCACCAGCGACAGCCCGGTGGACAGGTCGGCGTCGGCGTCCAACTGCAGCTTGGTGCCCGGGCCGAGCGGGATCTCGCCGTGCAGCGCGCCGGTCGCGAGCAGGGTGGCCACGAGCGCCTGCGCCTGGGTGCCGCTGGGTGGCGCCGGCAGGAGGCCGACGGCGAGCCCCAGTCCCTCGATGGTGATCAGCGGGAGGACGAGCTCCTGCGGGTGCTCGATGTCCGCCGTCACGTCGACGCCCGGAGTCACCGCCTCCAGCAGCTCGTGGCCCGGGTAACGCAGGTGCCCGGGGGTGCCGATCGCGAAGCTCAGACCCAGCAGAGCGTCGAACAGCCGGTCCGCGTTCAGCGTCGGGGTACCCCAGCCGTACAGGTCCCGGACCAGCCCGGGCGTATCGTCGACGAGTTGCCGGAGCCGATCGAGGCGGATGCTGCGGCGCAGGTACGCCGGCTGGAACCTGGCCGGATCCGCGTCCTCCTCCGCCGTCTCGCGCAGCCCGAGCAGCTGCAGTACGGCGGCCAGCAGCGGTTGGTCGCGCGCGATCTGCTCGTCGACGAGCGTCTGGAACAGGCGGTCCTGGAACTGCACGTCGATGCCGGTCGCCGCCACCACGTTGGCCGGCAGCTCGGCGCGCAGCTGGGCGGGCAGGTCGGCCAGCGCGGTGGCCAGGGCCACCAGGTCGGCCGCCAGCTGGGCCAGCGCGGCCGCCACCTCCGCCGACTGCTGGTCGCCGGTCTCCGCCTCCAGGGCCAGGTCGAGGCCGCCGAGCGCGGCGGTGAGCCCGCTGACCGTCTCGGACAGCGCCTGCATCGACGGCGGGATGGTCGGCAGCTCCCAGCCCAGGCGCTCCAACAGCACCGCCATGTCCGCGGCCGAGCCGTCCAGCGCGTACGCCAGCGGGCCCAGCGCCTTGGCCAGGGCGGTCGCCGCCTGCTGGAGGCTGCTGGCCATCAGGGCGTCACCCGTGGCCGCACGATCGGCAGCGGATCCCAGGTGGTGCCGGCGTAGTGCAGGCCCGGTATCACGGACCCGTCCACCGGCACGGGGCTCAGCTTGCGGCTGACCCGGACCGGCCCGGTGGCGCGCCTGGCCAGGTATCCGGCCCAGCCGTCACGGAACTGCGGCTCCCACAGCGGGAAGTAGACGGAGTCGGCGAACGGCGCGGGGTTCGGGAACGCGGCGCTGGGCATCACGCCCTTGCGCAAGCGGTCCCGCACGACCACGTGGCTCTCGTGCCCGACCGGGACCCGTACCCACCACGGCCCGGGCGCGCTCCACGTGTCCGGGTACGGCGTCCAGCGTACGAGCCGGTCGACCGCCCGGTTGAAGGCGAGCCTCGTCGTACCGGCGGGCGCCGCCGCGGCGGCCGCCCGCGCGTCGACCATGCCGACCCGCAGGTGGTCGCCGATCGCCTGCTCGTACTGCCCGACGGTCAGCGCGGCCGTACCGTGCCCCTGCATGCGCAGCGTGCTCAGCTTGACCGAGCCGAGTTCGGGATCGCTCTCGATACCCACCACGAGGGCATTCTCCAGCTGCCACTCGCCGTTGGACACCAGCGGGTAGAGCACGCTGTTCCAGAAGATGAGGTGGTCGCCGATCTCGATGTCGGCGGGGTGGAACAGCGCATTCTGGAAGGCCGGGTCGGGTGGGGTCGGGGGCGGCTGGGTGTCCGGATCGGGCTCTGGCCCGCTGTCCATCAGCCGGCCCGGCGTGGGTGCCCCGCTCACCGTACGCAGTAGCGGGCCAAGCTGGACGTACCCCTGCGCGTGGCTGGTCACGAGGGTGTTGAACCAGGTGTCCCCGGCCAGCCGGCGCCGCTTGGCGAACAGCAGCGCCATGAGGTGCAGGGAGGACACGACGTGGTCGCAGTAGATCCAGGAGCGGTCCCAGTAGTTGGTCGACGGCGTGTAGAGGGCGTCCATCGCCTGCGCCGGTGTCAAGCCGGGCGCCGACCACAGGGCGTGCCAGTAGTCCGGTGGGTTGGTGCCGGCGACGAGCGGGAAGGCCCTCTCGGCGGCCGCCCGGAACCGGTGTCCAGGGAAGACGTTGTAGACGACCCGGCGGTGGCTGGCCGACTCCCAGCGCCACTCGGGGCCGGACAGGTGACCGCCCGTCACCGTCGACATCGGCGCGGTCTCCGGCGCGATCGGGCCGAGCGCACTGGCGTAGGTGGCGCCGAGCCGGGGGTACTCGAACATGCGCACCCGCAGCCCGTCGGTCCACGGTCCGTGCGGACCGGCGCTCATGTCGAGCCGCCGGGCGCCCATGACGTCCGCCCGCGAGATCTGGTAGCTCATCCGCTCGGCGGCGTGCAGCCGGCGGTCGAGCACCTCGTCCAGGGCCGGCTCGCGGAGCGTCGCGCTGCGCTGGTCGGCGGATGCCTGCCACAGGTCGAAGTGGAGGCCGGCGCCGCGCCAGATGATGGCCATCGCCCGATCCCGGCGCTCGGTGAGCATGTCCACGACGAGCCTCTTGACGGGGGTGTTGCGCGTCGCGAGTGCCTGCGCGATGGTGACGGCCGGGTCGCTCGGGCGCCGCCGCGCCAGGTCCGTGACGTCCAGGTGCGCCGGGCTGCGGTCGCCATTGCCGGTCATGATCGGCCCGGGCGCGGCGCGCGTACCGAGCCGGCGCGTCACGTAGCCGTCGACCGCGGTGAACTCCGAGTCGATCCGGCCGATAATGGTGGTGTGGTTGGGCTCGGTGCCCCAGGCCGCCGGGCCGTGGGCCAGCAGCCAACGGGCCCGCCGGACCACGAAGAATCCCTTGTGCTCGTCGAACTGTCTGGTCCGGCGGTTCGCGCCGGCGGTACGGAACACAAGGTGCTTGTTGGTGACGAACCAGTCGAGAATCGCCCGGACCACCAGCGGGTCGACGGCGTGCAGCGGCGGCGGGGTGGGCGTGGAACCGCAGCCGGCAACGAAGAGCACCAGGACGGCCAGCACCAGCGTCGCGGGCGCCACATCGGCGAGCTTGACGCTCAGCCGCGCACTCCATGCGCCGGGACCGCGACGATACATTGGTCGACCATAGTGATGGCGGCGCGAACGCATTGTCGGATGTCCGACCGTCGGCGGTCAATCGCGCCCAGTTGAAAAAATGCGTCTACGTCGGCCAACCGGACCAACTGCCCTCCGTTCTCGGCGTACGCCGAGATGCTGCCCTGGTGGGAGCCGAGCCTGGTGGGAGCCGAGCGCGACGGTCGCCACAGTGCTGGACCGGAGGTCCGCGACGACCGGTACCACCATGCCCGTCTGGGTGCAGTCGGCGGCCTCCGCGGTGCGGGCGGTCACCGCGATGGTGAGCCCCGTGCCGTCCTGCGCGATGACCATCGCCTGGGGGTCCACGAGCTGCTGGCAGGTGCCGCGGGCCTCGGCGTACACGGTGACGGTCCGGCCGTCGCGGGCGAGCATCGCGGAGACCCGCGGGACGGGGCCGCGCGCCGCGCCGGACGGTGACGACCCGCTGGGCGGCGGTGCGGCCGGCTCG
>JAEHDK010000243.1 GCA_016880465.1 Micromonosporaceae bacterium | reverse complement strand
GCCGGGGCCAAGGACAGCGGTCACTGCGGCTGACCGATGTGGGACGCCGCCAACTGGCCGGGCGGCTGGGCGTCGACGTGGACACCGCGCGGGCCTGAGCGGCCGGTGGGCGGGTGCCGCACGTCGCGCAGCCCGCCCATTGCCGACCACCACGCCGCACCGTACGGCGCCGGCGTCGGTTTCTACGCGTGTCGGCGAAGATCTACCGCGAGGGCAGCGCGGAGATTTTCCCCGATGATGGCCGGTGACTCGGCGACGTGCGCGAAGAGCGTCAGGGCACCGGCCCGGCTGCTGGGGAACATGTCCAAGCCATCCAGAGCGGCGTCGTCGTACCAGCCGAAGGGCAGCTCTGCGGGGCTGATCGGCCCGGCCCCGATGGCGATGGCCAGGTAGAGGTGGTCGACGTGAACATGTGAGTACGGGTGGCGCGCGTCCGCGGACGCCGGCAGCTCGATGATCCACAGCGGCAGGACGATGGACAGCCCACGGCTGGCGTACGGCAGCCCGATGCCGGGTGGGCCGACCAGGTGCGGCTGCCAGCCGGTCTCCTCGACCACCTCGCGGGCCGCGGCTTCGGCCGGGTTCTCGTCGCCTTCCACGTGGCCACCCGGCAGCGTCCAGCGACCGAGCCGTGGATGCCGGACGAGGCCGAGTCGCCACGTCCCCGGCTCGTCCCGGCCGAACAGGAAGACGCTGGATGTGGCGTGTTTGACGACCGTGGTCATCCGCACAATGCGGCGTGGATCCGGTTGGGATCATGGGATCGGCGGACCCCCCGCGACCATAGCCGTCGACAAGGCTGTCGGTCACGCATTGGCGCACCCGCCGGACGCGCCGCCGGTTCGTGCTGCACGAGCACTTCACGCCGCGCCACCACTTCGACCTGCGCCTGGAGGAGAACGGGGTGCTGCGTTCCTGGGCGGTGCCCCGCGGCCTGCCGGACGACCCGGCGCAGAACCGGCTCGCGGTGGCCGTACCCGACCACGAACTGGAGCACCTCACGTATGCGGACGCGGACAAGTCCATTGCCGACACCGGTACGTGGGAGGAGCACGATCGCACCGCTCGGCGGATCGTGTTCACGCTGCACGGCCGGCACGGCGCGCGGCGGTACGCCCTGATCCGCACCGGCACCGACTGGCTGCTGCACCTGATGAAGGAGCAGGACGGCTAGCGCCCACCCGCCTTGGCTGGGCCCACCGCATCGGTAGCTTGACCCCCGGCGAGCCGGCTGGTACGGGCCGAGACCTGCGTCCGGCGCACCTGCACCCGGCACGCCGGGCCGATCACCGCGATGGGCTCCGCGGCGGACAGGAACCGCCGCCCGTCCACATCAGACAGCCATGCTGCACCGGGCCCCGGGAGCAGCTCGCTGACCACGACCGGGGTGTCGGGCCCGGCCTTACGGTGGGCCACCCGCACCATCGCGGCGAACGCGGCCACGTAGGCCGGGCCGGTGAAGTCAACATAGACCGGCTTGACTTCTGTGCCGACCCGGGCGAAGACCCGCTCAGGCAGCCCGAGGCGGGCCCGCCAGCGCCGGGCCGCCAGGTACCGCTCCGCTTCCCCCTTGACGGTGGCTCGCGCGGAGTCCGGTCCGGGCTGGGCCAGGGCGTGGGCGACCACCTGCGCCGCCGGCCGCACCTCGGCACAGCCCGCCAGCAGCGCCGCTTGCGCCGCGGTCAGGGTCACCGGCCGCGCACCGGCGCCGTACAGCTGGCGCCCGTCGACGTGCAGGTGTGGCTGGCGAGCCACGGGTAGCCACGGGCCGTACCGGGGGTCTGCGGCCAGCGCCGTCGCCAAGGCGTCGAGCGCCCGCCACTCGACGTCGACCACGCCATGCCGGACCAGGCCGTCGAGCCGGCTGCCCGGACCCGGCACGGCTCGTACCGCCGGTGCCTGCGGGTCGAGGTACAACCAGCTCACCGGCCCGAAGAAGCCGATGGTGTCGTTCTTGCCGCAGTACCGCTGCCAGTAGCGGGTCACGACGATCTCGCGATCGCGAAGGCGCGAGGTCCGGGCACGTCGGCACTGGTACGCAGCACGCCGTCCAGAGCGGCCAGCGAGGTGAGGCTCTGCCAGGTGACCGCCTCGCGAAAGCGGGATCCGCCGCGATGTCGCGCAGCGTCCCGGCGACGGTGCGGGTGGCCTCGGCGAAGCTGGCCTCGAACTGCCCGGCGTCCCGAGGACAACGGAGCGCCACAGCTGCCAATCGGTGCCGGGCAGCGGCACCAGCGGATCGGCCGCGTCGGCGCGGTCCGGTGGACCCGCTCCGGGCCTTCCGAGAGGGGCGACGCTGCACAGCGGTACCGGTCCCCCGGGCAGTGCGCGCACAGTGCCTCCAGACTCCCGGGTGGATGCCGTTCGATGTCAGTCCAGCTATCGATCAGCCGGAAGCCACATCTACCAGGGCCGATGATAGCCGCCCGCTATCTGGGCGGCGACGGCTGGTCCAGCGGCCGATGCCCGCGGCGAACCGTGTCCGTAACGGTGATCCCGGTCAGCACCGCGGCCACGGTGCAGGTGGCTGCCACCATGGGCAGGGCGACCAGAGCGGGCCCGACGGCGACTAGGACGAGCAGTCCGATAGCAAGTGACCAGGACACCCGGCCGAAGACCTCGTAGCCGAACCGCATGCGGCCGAGCAGGAACAGCGCCGGTCCACCAAGGACGATGCCGATCGGTCCCGGTCCTGCTCGGGCAGCCGGCTGCCCGATGACGAGCTCGGCCCCGGAGGCGGTGACCACCGCGCCGGCGACCATGAGCACCTGGGTGTACGGCATGCGGGTTATCAGGCGTGGGCTCACGCCCATGGCGATGGCGTCGGGCAGGAGCGCTCCGGCCCGCTCGACGTAGATTCGCCACAACAGCGCAGTGGTGGCGAACGCGACGGCAAACGCGACGAGGTGGCCCGGCCGCAACGGGCTGCGGGCGAACGTGAGACCGCTGACCAGAATCAGCTCCCCCAAAGCGATCATGAAGATTTGCTGGTAGCGCTCTGCCAGATGCTTCGGCACGACGTTGTATTGGGTGGCGGGGACCGCGCCCAGCACGGGCGTGGGGTACCCGAGCCGGTATACCGTGTAGTCGATGAGCACCGCCAGCGCCCAGCACACTCCCCGCGCGGTGCCCTGGACGACGCCACCGATCACCCACGGCACCGCCGAGATGGCGAACCAGATGAATATCCGGAGGGCGCGCCCGTACACCTCCTCGCCGCGCAGCGCAGGTACCAGGAACGAACCTCGACCGAGGTGGATGGCCACGTACGCGCCCGCGAAGAGCAGCCCGTGCGCGCCGAAGGCGGTGGGTACCGTGGTGGCCATCAGCAGGCTGCCGAACATGACCGCGATGGTCAGTACCTTGATCGGCGGCGTGTCCGGGTCGTAGACGTTGGTGACCATCGCGGTGACCACCCAGACCCACCACAGCGCCATCAGCAGCACGGCCGTCTGGAAGACGCCGCTCCACCGCAGGTTCGTCACGAGGTTGTCGGAGACGAGCGCAAGCGCCACCACGTACACCAGATCGAAGAACAGTTCCAGCAGGCCGACCCGGCCCGGCCCGGCGGGATCACGCGGCAGCTGGGCGGACCGACCGCTCGTCACACATGGTTAACGCAACCACCTGGTCCGGGACGCGCACCCGCTGACGGTCAGTTCAGCCGGCGCGCGGCCAGCGCCTCCAGCGCGGCGAGAAACTCGGCCGGGCGCTCGATGTGCGGCGAGTGTCCGCAGCCGTCCAGCACGACCTCCGTATACGACCCACCGGCCGCCGCGTAACGCTCGAGCACCGAGCGGGTCTGCCCCACCATCGGCTGCGGCGGGCACGCCTGGTCGCCGGGCCAGCCCGGCACCGCGCCGAGCTTGCCGAGGTAGGCGAGGTCGAACAGGGAGGTGTCGCTGACGATGGCGTCGGCGGTGCCGCGTACCCAGGTGACCGGTGGTTTGCTCGCGATCGCCACCAGGTCGTCGGCGACCGAGAACCACTTGGGGGACATGCTGTTCAGCACCCCGCGCGGGCCGGGGCCGGTCGTCGGCCAGCTTGACACCGCGGTCGCGTCGCCGGGGTAGTTGGTCTCACCGACCACTGTGGATAGTATGGTCTCCAGCATCGCGTCCTCGTCCGCGCCGAACGCCTCCGGGTCGGACACGTACTTGGTCCGCATCACCACGCGAGGGCTCGCCGCGTCGTCGCTACTGCGGTCCTTTTCGGCGAGTCGGCGGACGAACTCCGGGTTCACCGCGCCGCCGCCGGTGCCGGCGTAGTCGTCGGCGGTAAGCGTGCCGTTCGGGTCCCGGGTGCCGCCGAAGCCGTACGGGGAGACCGGGGACTCGAGTAGCACGCCCGCGAAGCGGTCCGGATGGTCGACGACGAGGTGCATGACGACACCGCCGCCCATCGAGTGCCCGGCGAGCAGCGGCCGGGTGCCCGCGGGGAACAGCTCGGCGTCCAGCAACGCGGCCACGTCGTCGGCGAAGTCGCGCAGTCCCCGGGTCGCGTCAACCGGCGCCGCCTCGCTGCCGCCGTACCCGCGAAGGTCTGGCGCGACGATCCGCCACGACCCGTTGGCCAGGAGCCGCCGGACGAACGGTTCCCAGTACCGGCCCGAGGAGCAGTTGCCGTGTACGAGCAGCAGCGGGGTGCCGTGCCACGGACCCCACACGTGCACGGCCTGGCGGATGCCCCGGGCCGGCACCGTTGTCATGGTCATGGCGAGCTCCTTCTCGATGCGACGAAACCTATCCCCCGTCGGCGTTGCCGGCCCGCGCCGGCATCAGCCGCCGCAGCGGGCCGAGCCGGCCGGCCAGTCCGGCCAGCCCGCCCGGGAAGAAGTACACGGCCAGGATGAAGATCGTGCCGAGGATGAACAGCGGCTGCGAGAGCGGACCGCGCAACACGCTCGGCAGGCCCGCGACGGCATCCGACGACCCGGCGGCGGTGAGCCGGTGGTCCAGGAACGCAAACGCGATACCGCCGGCGAGCGGACCCCAGCGCGTGCCCGGTCCGCCGAGCACCACCATCACCAGCAACGACAAGGTCAGGTCCGCCGAGGCGAGGTGCGGCGAGGCGCCACCGACCAGCAGCGCGTAGACCACTCCCCCAGCTGCGGCCAGCGCACCGGAGAGCACGAAGGCCAGCAGCCGGTACCGGTACGGGTCGAGCCCGAGCACGTCCACCCGGCGGTCGTCGTCCCGCACCGCAGCCAGCACCCGGCCGGCCGGCGCATCCGCCACCCGATGCACCACGAAGGCGGCCACCGCCGCGAAAGCGAGCGCGAGCCAGTACAGGTTGACCGTGTTGACGACGCCGACGAGCGCGTCGGGCAGTCGTGCACCCGGGATCGACAGCCCCTCCTCCCCGCCGGTGAGCCGACCCGGGTTGCGGGCGACCGTGATGGCGGCCACCTGGGCGAAGGCGAGTGTCACCATGGCGAACGCGATTCCCGTGGTGCGCAGGGCGACCGCGCCGAGCACCAGCGCCAGCAGCGTGGATCCGACGATCGTCGCGATGGCCACCAGCCACAGCGGCCACGTGGTCTGCTCGACGAGGATCGCGGTGCCGTAGCTGCCGGCGGCGAAGTAGAGCGCGTACCCGAACGACAGCATGCCGGTGCGCCCGAACATCAGGTCGTAACCGAGCGCGAGACCGCCGAAGACCAGACAGATCGCGAGCAGCTGCAACGTCCCCGGCGAGTTGAGCGCGCCGTCGAACAGGACCGGGACGGTCAGGTTCGAGTAGGGCAACGCGATCATCGCGACCAGCAGGGCCACCGGGATCCAGCGCCGGATCATGCCAACGCACCTCCCGCCACGCCGGCCAGGCCCTGCGGCCGTACCAGCAGCACGGCCGCCAGGAGTCCGACCACACAGACATCCCCGAGCCCGGGCACGTAGTAGTTCACGAACTGCTGCAACAGACCGACCGCGACCGCGGCCCACGCCGTACCGGTGACCGAACCCAGGCCACCGATGACCACCACGATGAAACCGAAGATGAGCAGCGACGTGCCCTGCCCCGGCGACACGGTGCCGAAGGAGACCCCGGCGAGCACGCCGGCGAGGCCGGCCGCCGCACCGCCGATGGCAAAGACGAGCGTGAAGGCCTTGCGGACGTCGATGCCGAGTGCGGTCACCATCGCGCGGTCCTCCACGCCGGCCCGGATGACCAGACCCACGCGGGTGAACCGGAGTACCGCCAGCAACCCGGCCAGCACCACGGCGGCGCTGATCCCGAGCAGGAGTGCCGAGTTGGGCACCAGCGCGCCGCCGATCCGGGTCACCGCAGAGGCCCACGCCGGGCGCGGGAACGTCCGCGCGTCGGCTCCCCACACCGCCTGCAACAATGCGACCCCGGCCAGGGACAGCCCGACGGTGACCAGCACCTGCTGGATCGTGCGCCGGTACAGCGGCCGGATCAGGACGAGCTCGACCAGTGTCGCGACGACCGCCCCGGCCAGCACACCGATCGCGGCCGCGAACACGAAGCCGAGCCCGCTGGCGCCCGCGCCCGGCACGTTGCCGGCGGCCCACCAGGTCGCGTACGCACCCACCGACAGGAACAGCCCGTGGGCGAAGTTCAGTACGTCGGCGAGCCCGAATACGAGCGAGAGTCCGGATGCGACCAGAAAGTAGAGCCCGGCGAGTCCGAGTCCGGTCAAGCTGAGCAGGATCAGCGTACTCATCCGGACGCCCTCGACTCGTCGTGTCGCTGGCCCACGCCCAGCAGGGACCGGGTGAGGTCGGCATCCGCCAGCAGGGTCGCGATCGGGCCGGCGTGGACCACCGCACCTGCGGCCAGCACGACCGCGTCGTTGCCGACCCGCCGTACCAGCGCCAGGTTCTGCTCCACCAACAGGATCGGCACCGACCCGGCCACCCGGGTGAGGACGTCGGCCACCTCGGTGACGAGGCGCGGGGCCAGGCCCTTGGTGGGTTCGTCCACCAGCAGCAGCCGGTTCGGGTTCAGCAGCACCCGGGCGATCGCCAACATCTGCTGCTGGCCGCCGGACAACGTGCCGGCGCGCTGCCTGCCGCGCCGGGCGAGCTCCGGGAAGAGCCCGAACGCCGTGTCGTAGTCGGGTTTCGTCTCCCCGCGCTCGGCCAGGCGCAGGTTCTCGGCCACGGTGAGCCCGGCGAAGACACCGCGGTCCTCCGGCACGTAGCCCAGTCCGCGCCGTACCAGCAGGTGCGTCGCGAGGCCCGTCACCCGCTCGCCGGCCAGGTGGACCTCGCCCTGGATCTGGGTGCCCGGCGGGGTTAGCCCGAGCACCGCCTTGAGGGTCGTGCTCTTGCCCACGCCGTTTCGTCCTAACAGGACGGTCACGCCCGCGGCCGGTACCTCGAAGCTGACGCCCTGCAGGATCTGTGAACCGCCGATGCGTACCCGGAGGGCGCTGATGGACAGTAGCGACATCTACAGCTCCTCGCCCAGGTACGCCTCCTGCACGGTCCGGTTGGCCATCACCACGTCGGGAGTGTCGCAGACGAGCAGCGCGCCGTGGTGCATCACCGCCACCCGGTCGGCCAGGTCGAGCACGACGTCCATGTGGTGCTCCACCATCAGCACGCTCTGCCCGGTCCCGGTCAGGTCGCGCACCACCTCGACGAGCGGGGGCACCTCCTCGGCACTCATGCCGGCCATGGGCTCGTCCAGCAACATCACGGTGGGCTGGGCCGCGAGCAGTAGCGCGATCTCGAGCTTGCGCTTCTCGCCGTGGGCCAGCGTACCGGCGAGCGAACTGTCCCGTGT
>JAEHDK010000242.1 GCA_016880465.1 Micromonosporaceae bacterium | reverse complement strand
CCAGCGCCGGTTGCCAGCGTGCCGCGGCCGCGTGCAGCGCCCGGACCGCGGCCCAGTCCCCGTCCGCGCCGCCCGCCGCCAGGTCCGGCGCCGCCTTGTCCAGTTCGGCGTGGAACTCGGTGCCGCTGGCCCGTACTCTGCCGGCGGCCGAGCGCAGCAACCTGGGATCCACCTCGATCGGTTGCGTCACACCCGGGAGGATAGCCAGCCGGTCGCGGCGAGGGTGTCCTGCACATGCGCGAGGGCGGGGCCCGCGAGACGGTCGCGCAGGTCGTGGAAGAGGGCCGCCGCGCGGGTGCCGGGCCAGTCGGCGGGCAGCAGCTCCGCCGGCAGCCCGGGATCGAGGTACGGCAGCCGGCGCCAATCGGTGAGCGCCCGGACCCAGGTCGCGAACGGCGCCGCGCCCGTGCCGCCTCCGGTGGCCGCCGCGGCCGCCGCGCCCGACCAGGTCGCCAGGAAGTCCACGTAGGACCGGTGCAGCGAGTCGAGGTCCCACCACTGCGCCACGGCGCCGGCGAGGTCGGCGAATGCCAGGTAGTCCGCCCGGAACAGGTCCACATAGGACTCCAGGCCGAGGCGGTGCAGGACCAGCCGGGTCACGTCGTACCGGTGGGCCGGCGCCACCCACACGCCGGGCGCGGCGGTGCCGAACCCGAGGGCCGCAAGGCGGGAGCGCAGCGTGTGCCGGCGGGCACGCTCCGACTCCGGCACCGAGAACACCGCCAGCAGCCAGCCGTCCGGCACGGTCGCCGCCGGCGGGGCGAAGATGTGCGCGTCGCCCTCGGCCAGGATCTCCCGGGCCCCGGCCGACAGCGCGTACCCGGCGACGCCGCCGCGGCGGGACGGGACGAGCAGCCCGCGCCGCTTCAGCCGGGAGATCGCCGAGCGGACGGCCGGCTCCTCGATGCCGAGGTGGGCGAGCAGCCGGACGAGCAGCGCGACGGAGAGCCAACCCTCGGCGTCGCGCGCATACAGGCCGTACACGGTAACGATCAGCGACCGTGGCTGACCCGTTGTCTCGGCCATGGGAGAGAACATATCGTGTTCGTGACTACCGTCAATCGCGCGGAAGATGACCCCACCAGGGAGCAGTCATGGCGCTCGCACCGTCTGCGCACGTCGACACGTTCACCCGCGACCACCTCCCGCCGGCCGACCAGTGGCCGCCCCTGCTGTTCACGCTCCCCGAGCTGCGCTACCCGCAGCGGCTGAACTGCGCCGCCGAGCTGCTCGACGCGACCATCGCCACGCACGGTGCCGACCGGCGCTGCCTGCTGAGCCCGGACGGTCCGGTGTGGACGTACGCCGACCTGCTGCGCCGGGCCAACCAGGTCGCGCATTACCTGACCGCCGAGCTGGGCCTCGTGCCGGGCAACCGGGTCCTGCTGCGGGCGCCGAACAACCCCTGGCTCGTCGCGTGCTGGTTCGGCGTACTCCGGATGGGTGGGGTCGTCGTCACCACGATGCCGCTGCTACGCGCGACCGAGCTGCGGACGATCCACGAGATCGCCCGGATCGATCACTCCATTGTGGACGACCGGTTCGTCGCGGACCTCGACCAGGCGGCCATCGGGCCGTACACGCTGGCTAGCGCGCTGGCGAGCGCCCTGGCGGAGCGGCCGGCGGTGGACGTCGGGCCGGTGGACACGAGCGCGGACGACGTGGCGCTGCTCGCCTTCACCTCGGGCACGACCGGCCGGCCCAAGGCCACCATGCACTTCCACCGCGACGTGCTGGCCAACGCGGACACGTTCGCTCGGCACGTACTGCGGCCGACGGCCGACGACCTGTTCACCGGGTCGCCGCCGCTGGGCTTCACCTTCGGGCTGGGCGGGCTGGTCGTCTTCCCGCTCCGGGTCGGCGCCGCCTCGCTGCTGCTGGAGAAGGGGACGCCGGACGTGCTGGCACAGGCGATCACCGCACACCGGCCGACGATCCTGTTCACCGCGCCGACCGCGTACCGCGCCCTGCTGGGTACGGGCGCCGACTTCTCGTCGCTGCGCCGCTGCGTGTCCGCCGGCGAGCCGCTGCCGCGGGGCACCTTCGATGCCTGGCAGGAGGCGACCGGCCTGCGCATCATCGACGGCATCGGGGCCACCGAGATGCTGCACATCTTCATCTCCGCCGCGGACGACGACATCCGGCCGGGGGCGACCGGCAAACCCGTGCCGGGGTACGAGGCGACCGTGCTCTCCGACACCGGTGAGCCCGTGGCCGACGGGGAGATCGGCCGGCTCGCGGTCCGCGGCCCGACCGGGTGCCGGTACCTCGCCGACGACCGGCAGCAGGTCTACGTCCAGCACGGCTGGAACCTCACCGGGGACACGTACGTGCGCGACGCCGACGGCTACTTCTGGTACCAGGCACGCAACGACGACATGATCATCTCAGCCGGCTTCAACATCGCCGGACCGGAGGTGGAGATGGCGCTGCTCCGCCACCCGGACGTGGTCGAGTGCGGCGTGGTCGGCGCGCCGGACCCGGAGCGCACGATGCTGGTCCACGCCTACGTCGTACTGCGGCCCGGCGTCGCGGGTTCGCCGGCGAAGGCCGAGGAGCTGCGCGCACACGTACGGTCGGTGATCGCCCCGTACAAGGCGCCGCGCGTCATCGACTTTGTCGATGCGTTGCCGCGTACGTCCACCGGCAAGGTACAGCGGTTCATGCTCCGCGAGATGGCCGCCGCCCCGGCCGCGTGATCCCGGCCGGCGCGCCGGGCCGGCGGGCCGCTACGCCGGCAGGTAGCGGCCGCCGTTGACGTCGAGCGTGATGCCGGTGATGAACGACGCCGCCTCGCTCGCCAGGAACAGCACCGGGTCGACGACCTCGCGCAGCTCGGGCATGCGGCCGAGCGGGATGGCGTCGAGGACCTCGCGGCGCTCGGCGTCCGGCATCGCCGCGAACCGCTCGGCGAGCCGGGGCGTGAGGAACAGGCCCGGGGCCACCGCGTTCACCCGGATGCCCAGCGGGCCGAGCTCGCGCGCGAGCCGCCTGGTGAGCCCACCGACGGCCGCCTTCGCCGCGGCGTACGGCACGCCGGTGACCGGCGACGGCTGGCGGGCGCCGATCGACGAGCAGGTGACCATCGCACCGCCGCCGGCCGCGGCCATCAGCGGGGCGGCGGCCTGGCAGCAGTAGAACGTGCCCTTGAGGTTCACGTCGAGCACCAGATCGAGGTCACCGGGCGCGATGTCGGCGAGGTCGCGGGGCGTACCCAGAGAGCCACCGGCCAGCGTGACGAGCACGTGCGGGCCGCCGAGGTCGGCGTGCACCGCGCGCATCAGCTCGGCGACCGCGGCCGGCGAGGCCACGTCCACCGGGTACCCCCGCAGGTGTGGACCGGGCCCGGCCTGGATGCCCGCGATGTCGGCGACCGCGACGGTGGCGCCGGCCTCGACGAACCCGGCGGCCACCGCCCGGCCGAGCCCGCCCGCGCCGCCGGTCACCACCACCGTGCGCCCATCGAACCGCATCGCTGGCTCCAATCCGCACGGCGAGCTGTCGCCTCGTTGACGGTCGTCGCTAACGCAGCATACGCTCGGTCGGTGCGCATCGCGGTGGTCGGCGGCGGGCCGGGCGGGCTCTACTTTGCCGCGCTCGCCAAGCAGCTCGACCCCGGCCGCGACATCACGGTGTGGGAGCGCAACGCGCCGGACGACACGTTCGGCTTCGGCGTGGTCTTCTCCGACGAGACGCTCGGCGGCATCGAGCACGCCGACCCGGTCATCCACGAGGCGATGGCGGCCGAGTTCGCGCGCTGGGACGACATCGACATCCATTACCGCGGGCAGGTCGGCACGAGCGGCGGCCACGGGTTCGCCGCGATGGGGCGGGTCCGGCTGCTGCGGCTCCTCCAGGACCGGTGCCGTGCCCTCGGCGTGACCCTCCACTTTCGACAGTTGGCGCCCGACCCGGACGAGCTGCGCGCCACCCACGACCTCGTGGTCGCGGCGGACGGGCTCAACTCGGTCGTCCGCACGAAGTACGCGGACACCTTCCGGCCGGCGTACGACGTACGCGCCTGCCGGTACATCTGGTTCGGCACCGATCGCGTCTTCGACGCGTTCACGTTCGACATCCGGGACACCCCGTGGGGCACGATGCAGGTGCACGCCTACCCCTATGACGAGCAGGGTTCCACGTTGATCGTGGAGATGCACGATGCGGTCTGGCGGGCAGCCGGGCTGACCGACGCCAACGCCATCGAGCGCTGCGCCGATATCTTCGCCGACCTGCTCGGTGCGCACCGGTTGATCGCCAACAGGTCCCAGTGGATCAGCTTCACGACGGTGCGCTGCGAGACCTGGCGCTCCGGCAACGTGGTGCTGCTCGGCGACGCCGCGCACACGGCGCATTTCTCGATCGGATCGGGCACGAAGCTCGCGATGGAGGATGCGCTCGCGCTGGCCGCCTGCCTGACCGAAGAGTCCACAGTGGAGTCCGCGCTCGCGGCGTACGAGGCGGAGCGGCAGCCGGTCGTCATGTCGACCCAGCGGGCGGCCCAGGCCAGCCTGGAGTGGTTCGAGAACCTCGGCCAGTACACGCACCAGGCGCCGGAGCAGTTCGCCTTCAACATCCTGACCCGGTCGCGCCGGGTGACGTACGAGAACCTGCGGCTGCGCGACCCCGAGTTCGTCGCCCGGGTCGACGAGTGGTTCGCCGGGCCGGGCGGGCCGGCGCGCCCGCCGATGTTCCACCCGTACCGGTTGCGCGACCTGGAGCTGCCCAACCGGGTCATCGTGTCGCCGATGGACATGTACGTGTCGACCGATGGGCTCCCCGACGACTTCCACCTCGTCCACCTCGGCAGCAAGGCGCTGGGCGGCGCGGGGCTGGTGATGACCGAAATGGTGTGCGTGTCGCCGACGGGCCGCATCACGCCGGGCTGCACCGGCTTGTGGACCGATGAGCAGGGCGCGGCCTGGGCGCGCATCGTCGACTTCGTCCACTCGCGAACCGGTGGGCGCATCGGCGTCCAGTTGGGACACTCCGGCCGCAAGGGCTCCACGCGGTTGATGTGGGAGGGCATCGACGACCCGCTGCCGGCCGGCAACTGGCCCGTGGTCGGCCCGTCCCCGCTGCCGTACTCGGCCCGCAACCAGGTCCCGCGCATGCTGACCGGGGCCGACCTCGCGCAGCTCACCGCGGAGTTCGTCGGCGCCGCCCGGCGCGCCGACGCCGCCGGCTTCGACCTGCTGGAGCTGCACTGCGCCCACGGGTACCTGCTGTCGTCGTTCATCTCACCGCTGGCCAACACCCGGGACGACGAGTACGGCGGGCCGCTGGCCAACCGGCTGCGCTTCCCGCTGGCCGTGTTCGATGCGGTCCGCGCGGTCTGGCCGGCGCACAAGCCGATGTCGGTACGCATCTCGGCCACCGACTGGCACCCGGGCGGCCTCGACGGGCCCGAGTCCGTCGAGGTGGCGCGCGCGTTCGTGGCGCACGGCGTCGACGCGGTGGACGTGTCGACCGGGCAGGTCGTCTCGACCGAGCGGCCCGCCTATGGCCGCTCGTACCAGACGCCGTACGCCGACGCGATCCGCAACGAGCTGCGCGGCCAGGTCGCCGTCATCGCGGTCGGCGCGATCTCGTCGTACGACGACGTGAACTCGCTGATCCTCGCCGGCCGGGCCGACCTGTGTGCGCTCGGCCGGACCCACCTGTACGACCCGCAGTGGACCCTGCACGCGGCCGCCGAGCAGGAGTACGACGTACCCTGGCCGCGGCCGTACGCGGCGGGCCGGCGGCGGCCCCAGACCGGCCGCACCGACGGCCCGAAGCCGCGCCTCGAGCTGGTCCGGGACGCCGCCGCCGGCGCCACCCCGCACGCCCGCTGGCGGCCGGCTCGTAGCCCGTGCCCCGGATCGGGCAACGGCCCGGCCGCGCCGCCGGGCTAGCCCACCCAGCGGGATACGCGATCCAGAATTTGACCCGCGTGGCTCTTTCGCAGGTCCGGGCCGGCGCGTTACCGTGTCGCCGGCATGCTGGCGTGCAACGGGAGTCGGTGGTGAGTGTCCAAGAGACGGTGTTTCGCGGCTTCGCGAACCCGGTAGACCCCACGCCCGGCGAGCTGCGGGCCTGGGCGTACCACCCCGATGTCGTGCAGCTCAACACCATGCCGGCCGACTGGGACCTGCTCGTGGCCAACGACCGGCTGGTCGGCACGCTGTTCGACCTCGGCCTGGACACCGCCTGCCCGGCCCGCCGCTTCGCCCTCCACTGCCTGTATATCTACGCCGCCGACGGCATCCGCACCGGGTTCCGCGCCCAACCCAAGCGCCGGCTCAAGAAGCTCGTCGAGCAGGCCGAGGAGGAGGGCGACGAGCTGATGGCGACGTGGGCACACAACACCCGCATGCTGCTCGCCCGGCCGGACCTGTTCGACTACCACGACTGGTGCGAAGGCGGCCTGGTCCGCCACTCCCGCCGGCTCTGACCCGCTCCGCCCGGCGCCGAGCGCCCCTTCCGGGTGATGACGAACCGGACGGCGCGACACGCGGGCCTAGAGCGTCGGGGCGCCCGGGCCCGTCCGCTTCGGCCGCCACACGACGAGCGCGGTGGTCGTCCGCGAGGTCGGCAGCAGGTCGCGCCGCGGGTAGCCGGTCATCGCGTCGAGGTCGGCGGCCCGGGCATGCAGCTCGGCGAGGGCGAGCTCCAGCTCCCGGACGCGCTCCTGCAGGTCGGCGGCGAGCTGCTCGAGCTCGATGATCCGCTTGATGCCGGCCAGGTTCACCCCGTCGTCCTGGCTCAGCCGCTGGATCTCGCGTAGCAGCGCCACGTCGCGCACGCTGTACCGCCGGCCGCCGCCCGGTGCCCGGCCCGGCTGGACCAATCCCAGGCGGTCGTACTGGCGCAGCGTCTGCGGGTGCATTCCGGCCATCCGGGCCGCCACCGAAATGATCAGAATCTTGGCGTCCGAGACCGTCATGGCGCGCCACCTCCCGGCGGTACCGAGGCACCGGCCGGCGGTACCCGCCGGGCCGCGGCTTCGATGTGCTCCCGCGGTGCGGGCGGCGCGAGCGTGGCGAACTCGTCCAGCGCGCGACGGGCCTCCTCGCGCAGGTACGGCGGCACGCTGATCTCCACGGTGACCAGCAGGTCGCCGGCCGAACCGTTGCGCCGCGGCACACCGCGGCCACGTACCCGCAGCGTGCGACCACTCGGCGTGCCCGGCGAGACGCGCAGGGTCACCGCACCGTCCAGCGTGGGTACGCGCAGGTCGACGCCGTTCACCGCCTCGACGAACGAGATCGGTACGGACAGCGTGAGGTCGTCGCCGACCCGGCCGAACAGCGTGTCGGGCCGCACCCGCACCTGTACGTAGAGGTCGCCCGCCGGCCCACCGCGCTCGCCCGGCTCGCCCCGCCCGGCCAGCCGGATGCGCTGCCCGTCGGAGACGCCGGGCGGGATCCGGACCGTCAGCGTGCGGGTCTTGGTGACCCCGCCGGTACCCCGGCACTCCGGGCACCTCTCGTCGACGATCGTGCCGGCACCCTGGCACTCGCGGCACGGCTCGGCGAGGCTGAACGCGCCCTGGTTGCGAGTGACCACCCCGGAGCCGTGGCACTCCGGACAGGTGCGGGGCAGCGTACCGGGTTTCGCCCCGCTGCCGTGGCACGTGTCGCAGACGCCCGGCGCGCGCAGCGTCAGCGGGACCGCCGTACCCCGCACCGCGTCGGCGAAGTCGAGTACGACCTCGGTCTCCACGTCCCGGCCACGGGCCGGGCCGCGCCGGCCGCCGCCCGAGAAGATCGAGCTGAACAGATCCGAGAAGCCCGCGCCACCGAACCGCCGGTCGCCGGGCGAACCCGCGCCGCCGGGCGCCGGTCCGCCGGCACCGGCACCGGCACCGAACAGGTCGGACAGGTCGAACGGCACCGAGCCGCCGCGGCCCGCGCTGCGGCGGAACGCGCCCGAGCCGAACAGGCTGCGCATCTCGTCGTACTCGCGCCGCCGCTTCTCGTCGGAGAGCACGTCGTACGCCTCGGAAACGGCCTTGAACCGCTCCTCCGCCTCGGTGTTGCCCGGGTTGTGGTCGGGGTGCAGCTGCCGGGCCAACCGGCGGTACGCCTTCTTGATCTCGTCCGGAGCCGCCGACTTGGCCACCCCGAGTACGGCGTAGAAGTCCTTCTCCAACCAGTCCTTCGAGCTCACCGACGGCCCCGCTACTCCGGGTCGGCGACGGCCACGAGAGCCGGCCGCAGCAGGCGGTCGCCGAGCAGGTACCCGCGCCGCATCACCTCGACGCAGGTGGGCTCGGTGACCTCGGCCGACGTCTGGTGCGCGACGGCCTCGTGCCGGGTCGGGTCGAACGCCTCGCCCTTCTCCCCGAACGGGGTCAGCCCGT
>JAEHDK010000241.1 GCA_016880465.1 Micromonosporaceae bacterium | reverse complement strand
TTGCCGGGCTGGCCGCCGGCCGGTTCGCCAGCGGCGGGCGGCGCCTCGTCGTCGGCGCGCGGCAGCACCGTGGTCTCGTCGTCGACGATGCGGGGCAGCATCGCGGTCTCGTCCGGGTCGGCCGCGCGGTGGCGGCCGCTCGGGGGCGGGCCGGTCACCTCGGCACCGTCGCGTGGCTGAGCGCCGTCGAACCCGCGTACCCGGGGACGGTCACGTCCTGCTCGACCGTGACCCGGTAGCCGAGCCCGTACGCCGCCGCCGCCTCCTGGAACAGCCGTACGCCGTCGGCGGCGTCGAGTGCCCGGCGCAGCGCGTCGGGATCGCCGATCGCGGTGATCGTGAACGGCGGCCCGTACGCCTGCCCGTGCAAGAGCAGCGTGTTGCCCACGCAGCGGACCGCGCTCGTGGAGATCACCCGTACATCCATGATGGACATTGCCTCGGCCCCGCCCAACCAGAGCGCGTTGACGACGGCCTGCACGTCCTGCTGGTGTACGACGAGGTCGTCGACTGACGCACCGTTCGGCCGGGCGCCACCCGCCAGGCGGGGTGCATCGTCGAGCCGGACCGTGAGCCCCGGGCCATGCATCGCGACCAACCCCGCAGCGGTCCGCTGGCCGGCCGCCCGCCGCTGCTCGTCCGCGATGGGCGCGTCGGTGCCGGCGAGCGCCTCGGTCTGCGCCTCGACCTCGTCCCGCAGCCGCGACCAGGTCGCATCGGTCTGCGCGGTCTGCTGCTTGTTCTTGTTGATCAGCTCGACGAGCTGTGGCCGGCGATCCTCGCGCAGCGCGGTGCCCTGTGCGGTCGTCGAGCTGGTGGTGAAGATGATGCCGGCCACAACCGCGGTGACCGGGACCGCCCAGGACCAGCCGTTTCGGGTACGAGCCCAGTCGCGGACACGGTGCCAGGAGGACGATCCGGGCAGTCGCGCCATGAGCGGCCTCCCTCCGTACCCCGGCGTGATGGCCACGCCGCGCCGACTTGACTACGCTGACTCTCGAACATTATTCCGCCCGCCCGAGCCAGCGTGGTCACCACCGTTGTCATTCCTGGAGAGCCACCGTGCCGAAGTCTCACGTCCGCAGGAAAAAGGTCTATACGCCACCGGCCGACATCCGGCCGACGGCGGTGACCGCGGCCGCCGCGAAGAAGCCGAGCCCGATGTGGCTGCCGATCACCGCGGTGGCGCTGCTCGTCTTCGGCATCACCTGGCTGGTGGTCTTCTACCTGTCCGCTGGCGAGTTCCCGGTCCTGTCCTGGGGGTACTGGAACCTGGCGGTCGGCTTCGGTGCGATGGTGGCCGCTCTCGGGTTGCTGTCCCGCTGGCGCTGACGGGCGACCTGACCCAGGGCGCCGAGCGCCGCGTCGGGCACAATGGTCGTGAGGTGAGAGGATCATCGACGGCCTGCTGACGACACTCGTACCCCTGCTCGCCTTCCTGCTCCTCACCGCGGGCAACGCGTTCTTCGTCGCCGCCGAGTTCTCGCTGGTCACCGTCGACCGCGCCGAGATCGGCCGGCGGGCCGACGCCGGCGACCGGACGGCCCGGGCCGTCCGGCGGGCGCTGCGTGAGCTGTCGTTCCAGCTGTCCGGCGCGCAGCTCGGCATCACCGTCGCCGCGCTGCTCACCGGGTACCTCGCCGAGCCGGCCCTGGCCCGCCTGCTCAGGCCGGTCGTGGCGCCGGTCGCCGGTACCGCCGTCACGCACGCGCTCGCGCTGGCCGTGGCGACGCTGTTCTCCATGCTGTTCGGCGAGCTGGTGCCCAAGAACGCCGCCCTGGCTCGACCGATGCCCATCGCCCGCGCGACCGCCGCGCCGCAGCGGATGTTCTCCCGGGTCTTCCGCTGGCTCATCCACGGGCTCAACAACTCGGCCAACTGGGTGGTCCGCCGGCTCGGCGTCGAGCCGCAGGAGGAGCTGGCCTCGGCCCGGTCGCCCGAGGAGCTGGGACTGCTCGCCGCGATCTCGGCGCGGGCCGGGGCGCTGCCGCGCGAGACCGCGATGCTGCTGCAGCGCACTATCCGGTTCGGGGACAAGCGCGCGGCCGAGGCGATGACCCCGCGGGTCGACGTCGACGCGCTGCCCGCGTACGCGACCGTCGCCGAGCTGATCGCCGCGGTGCGGGAGACCGGGCGCAGCCGCTTTCCGGTGTACGAGGAGACCGTCGACCACGTCACCGGCGTCGTGACGGTCAACGACGCGCTCGGCGTACCCCCACGGCAGCGGGCGATAACGACGGTGGCCGCGGTGGCGCGCGAGCCGGTCTACGTACCGGAGTCGCTCGACCTCGACGGCGTGCTGCGGGCCCTGCGGCGCGCGAACAGCGACATGGCGATCGTGGTGGACGAGTACGGCGGCACCGACGGCGTGGTGACCGTCGAGGACCTCGTGGAGGAGCTGGTCGGGGACATCGTCGACGAGCACGACCTGCTGCACGTGCCGGAGCTGCCGCTGGCCGAGCTGACCGCCCCCGACCGGCGGCACGAGTACCTGCTCGACGGCGTGCTGCGCTCGGACGAGCTGGCCGAGCAGACCGGCTTCCGGTTGCCCGAGGGCCCGTACGAGACGCTCGCCGGGTTCCTCATGGCCCGATTGGGCCACATCCCGGTCAACGGGGAGCTGGTGGTCGAGAACGGCTGGGAGTTCACCGTCGTCGAGGTGGACCGGCGCCGCATCGAGCAGGTGCGCGTCAAACCGGCCCGGGAGGACGACCGGTGACCAAGGTACTGATCACCATCCTGCTCTTGCTGGGCAACGCGTTCTTCGTCGGCGCCGAGTTCGCGCTGATCGCCTCGCGGCGGACGATCATCGAGCCGCTCGCGGCCAGCTCCCGCCGCGCGGCCTGGGCGCTCTCCGCGATGAGCCAGATACCGCTGATGGTGGCGGGCGCCCAGCTCGGCATCACGATCTGCTCGCTGGCGCTTGGCGCGCTGGCCGAGCCGGCGCTGGCGCACGTACTCGAGCACCCGTTCCACGCACTCCACCTGCCGGAGCAGCTGGTCCATCCGGTCGCGCTGGTCGTCGCGCTCGGCCTCATCGTGTTCTTGCACACGGTGGTCGGGGAGATGGTGCCCAAGAACATCACGATCGCCGGGCCGGAGGCGTCGGTGATCTGGCTCGGCCCGCCGATTCTCGCCTTCTGCACGGCGACCAAGCCGCTGCTGCTCGCGATGAAATGGCTGGCCAGGCTGGTGCTGCGACTGTGGCGGATCGAGGCGACCGAGGCGGTCAAGACCGTATTCACGGCCGAGGAGCTGGCCGGCCTGGTGGCGCAGGCGCGTACCGAGGGCCTGCTGGACCCGATCGAGCACGAGCGCATCACCGGCGCGCTCGCGCTCAACCAGCGCACCGCCGCGGATGCGATGCGGCCCTGGGCCGAGGTGATCACCGTCAATGAGGACGTGTCGCCGGCCTCGCTGGAGGTGCTGGCCACCCGTACCGGTCGGTCCCGCTTTCCGGTCGTCGATCGGGCGTCCCGAAGGGTCCTCGGGTTCGTGCACGTCAAGGACATTCTGGGGTACGAGGGTCCGCCACGTACCGCCGCGATTCCGGACGAGCTGATCCGCCCGTTGCCAGCCGCGCGGCCGGACCGCACCCTCGCCGAGCTCCTGCTGGCAATGCGCCGGCGCGGTCGGCACCTCCTGTTGGTCAGCGACGGGCGTACCCCGCTCGGGATCGTGACTCTCGATGACGTATTGCATGCCGTGGTGGGAAATCCCGCGGATGTAAGGGTTTCTACACCCAGCGTGCCAGCGTGACCGCGCAGCGAATACGAGCCCTGTGCGGGTTGCCTTTCCGGCGCCGGGTTCCCTAAGGTTGGGCATCGTCCGCACCGGATGTCGGCCTCTACCCCTCGGAGGCCCCGGTCGGTCTGGTGTGAAGGAGTTCGGTAACGGTGGGCCATCGACCACTGCGTACCCTCCTGCGGGCGGTCGGCGTGTGCGGCGCCGCGTTCCTGGTCGGTCTGCTCCCAATGACGCAAGCGCACGCGGATCCGACGGTGCCGGAGATCGAGAAGCAGATCGATGACACCTGGAACAGGCTCGAACCCATCATCGAGCAATACAACAACATCCACAGCCAGCTGACGAAGAACAGGGCGAAGTCGGCGGACCTGGCTAACAAGATTGCCCCGCTGCAGCTTCAGGTGGACCTCGCCTACACCCGGGTGGGCGACATCGCTTCCCAGTACTACATGGGCGGTGGCAACACGTCCGCGATCCGGGCGATCCTGACCAGCGGCTCACCGACGATGCTCGCGGACCAACTGACCATGCTCGACCAGCTCGCCAAGCTGCAGCGCCAGCAGATTTCCGCGGTCGCCGACACCAAGTCGAAATTCGACGGCGAGAAGAAGCAACTCGACGACCTCATCGTGCTGCAAGCCCAGCAGGACGCCGACCTGGCCGCCAAGAAGAAGACCATCGAGGCCGAGCTGGACCGGCTGCAGAAGCTGCGGATCCAGGCGTACGGCACGAGTACCGTCGGCGGCGTGCTGCGCATCGGTGCGTGCCCGGCGCTCTACATCGGCGGGGCGGCCGGCGTCGCGGTTACCACGGCGTGTAACCAGATCGGCAAGTCGTACGTGTGGGGGGCCAACGGCCCGAGCACCTTCGACTGCTCGGGACTGACCCAGTACGCCTGGGGCAAGGCCGGGGTGAGCCTCACGCATTACACCGGTGCCCAGTGGCGAGAGGGCGTCGCGGTACCGGCTTCGCAGGCCCGGCCGGGCGATCTCGTCTTCTTCTACAGCGACCTGCACCACATGGGGATCTACGTGGGGAACGGCCTCATGGTGCACGCCCCGCACTCGGGTGACGTGGTGCGGATGCAGTATGTGAACGCGATGCCGCTGGCGGGGTACCGCCGACCGGGCTGACGGAAATTGGTTACGGACGGTGAGCGAAACATGCGCAGTCTGAATTTCCCTCTGTGCACAACTTGCACAACATCACCACGCGTCACTACCGTGAGAATGTCTGTCCGGACGTCGGCCGTCCAACCCGGGTGGCCCCGGCCAGATCGCCGAGTCGCACTGGCGAACCGGGGAACCATCGCACCATGGGGTGAATCGGCGGGCGCTGCCATAGCCCGCGGTAGGGCGACCTTCCCGCCCGAACCCGTCAGCTAACCCGGTAGGCGGTCAGGGAGAGGGAGTTCGCACTCCGGTGGCTAGCCATGCACGGCGGCTACGCGCCCGACCGGCTCATGCCGAGCGGAGAGCGCCACAGCCGCGCCTCGTACGTGCCCACCCCCGACAACCATCGCTCCGCACGGTGCTGGTCGCGCTCGCGACGGCCCTGGGCATCGTGTTCTTCTCCGGCGCGGCGGCGTCGGCAGATCCCACGCCCGCGGAGCTCGAGCAGCAGATCGACCAGGCCTGGAACCGGCTCGAGCCGATCATCGAGCAGCACAACGCGGTCAAGGCTCAACTGGCCGTCAACAAGGCGAAGTCCGAGCAGCTGGCCAGGCAGATCGAACCGCTGGCCCTGCAGGTCGACCTCGCCATGTCAAAGGTCAGCGACCTCGCGCAGGCGTACTACAAGGGCGGCAACACGTCGGCGTTCAACGCGCTGCTGAGCAGCGGGTCGCCCACCAAGTTCGCCGACCAGCTCGATCTGCTCGACCAGGTGGCGCGGTTCCAGGCGCAGGAGGTCAGCGGCGTCACCAAGCTCCGCGCTCAGTACGAGCAGCAGAAGAAGCCGCTGGACAACCTCGTAGCCCAACTGGCGATCACCGAAGCGCAGCAAGCGGCCGTGGAGAAGGAGATCAACGCCGAGATCGCGCGGCTGCAGGCACTGCGTCTCAAGGCGTACGGCTCGGGCGCCGGTCTCGGGTCGCTGCGTCCGGCGCCGTGTCCGTACTTCTACCCGGGCGGCCCGGCCGGCATCGCGGTCAAGTACGCGTGTGCGCAGATCGGCAAGCCGTACGTCTGGGCCGCGGCCGGCCCCAATGCGTTCGACTGCTCGGGGCTGACTCTGGCGGCCTGGGCGAAGGCCGGCGTGTCCCTGCCGCACAACGCGGCCGCACAGAAGCGCGCCGTTCCAGCCGTCAGCCGGGCCAACCTGCGGCCCGGGGACCTCGTCTTCTACTACTCGGATGTGCACCACGTCGGCATGTACGTCGGCGGC
Organism: Micromonosporaceae bacterium; assembly: GCA_016880465.1. Taxonomy (GTDB): domain Bacteria; phylum Actinomycetota; class Actinomycetes; order Mycobacteriales; family Micromonosporaceae; genus EFPC-2. The sequence goes on along the minus strand of JAEHDK010000241.1, from coordinate 5,053 downwards.
GACTGGATCGTCCACGCGTCGATGCCGGGCGTGCCCATCCAGATGCGGAAGATCGACGCAGCACCGATCGCCGGCTACGGCCGACCGGGCTGAGCCGGACCCGTCGTACCCGGCGCCCAGGCTGCCCCTCGCTGCCTGGGCGCCGGTCTGTCCGGACTCAGCGGGTCGGCCAGGTCCGCCAGTTCTGCCAGGCCCGGCTCGGCGTCGGGCCGCGCTGGCCCTGGTAGCGCGAGCCGTACACCGCGGCGCCGTACGAGTGCTCGGCTGGCGAGGACAGCCGGAAGATGCCGAGCTGACCGACCTTCATGCCCGGCCACAGCATGATGGGCAGGTTGGCCACATTGGACAGTTCGAGGGTCACGTGGCCGGAGAACCCGGGATCGATGAACCCGGCCGTCGAGTGCGTCAGCAGGCCCAACCGGCCGAGTGAGCTCTTGCCTTCGATACGCCCGGCCAGCTGGTCGCCCAGCGTCATGACCTCCAGCGTGGACCCGAGAACGAACTCGCCCGGGTGCAGTACGAAGGGCTCCCCCTCCGGTACATCGACGATCGTCGTCAGCTCGTCCTGCCGGACCGCCGGGTCGATGTGCGTGTAGAGGTGGTTGTTGAACACCCGGAAGAGCCGGTCCAGCCGTACGTCGATGCTCGACGGCTGGATGAGCGCCGGCTCGAACGGGTCGAGCTGCAGCGTCCCGGCCTTGATCTCGGTGATGAGGTCCCGGTCAGAGAGCAGCACGTGTGGGAGCCTACCGCCGTGGGGCGGACGGTTGGCCGAGGCTCGGCAGCCCGGGGCGCTTCCGATCTCGTACAGGTGTTCGATAGACTCGGCCAATGGCCACCTGGTCCGAGTTCGCCGAGGCCGCGCCGCGGCTGGCGGGCGCGATCCGGGAGCTGGTCCATCAGTACGGGCCGGGCCTGGGCTATCTGGCGACCGTACGGGCCGATGGCGGACCGCGCGTGCATCCGGTGTCGCCGGTGGTCACCGACGACCGTCTGTACTGCTTCGTGGTGGATTCGCCGAAGCGGCGCGACCTCGAGCGCGACGGCCGCTACGCGCTGCACGCGTTCCCGCCGGAGGATCGCGACGACGAGGCCTATCTGGCCGGCCGGGCCCGCGTCGTCGCCGACCGGCAGCAGATCGCCCGCCTCGCCGGACTGTCCCGGGCGGAGCCCCGAGTCGACTGGCGGCTGTTCGAGTTCAGCGTCGATGTGGCGATGCTGGCCCGGCACTCCGGCGCGGCACTCGGCGCCAGCCGCACCCCAGGTATCCGGCCGCACTACGAGGTGTGGCGCGATCCGGCCGCGTGACAGCCCCGGACCACGGCACCGGTCGCCCGCCCGCGACCGGTGCCGTGCACATCGACCGCCGGACCGGGTACAGTGATGACCGCTCGCGGGTGTAGTTCAATGGCAGAACATCAGCTTCCCAAGCTGACAGTGAGGGTTCGATTCCCTTCACCCGCTCCAACCAGAAGGCCCAGCTCAGGACCATGATCCCGAGCCGGGCCTTTCTCATCTGGCCCGGCGGCTGGTGGTGCGGGCCATTGACGGGCCATTACCGCGTTGGCACAAGCGCGCCAGCGGCGCCATCCTCCGGGTCCCGGGCGTGCGGCGCGGTCGCTTCCCGATCGCCTTCCGCGCCTTCCGTCGCTCGGCGTCGACTCGGGCGCTTACCGCGTCCGCGATGGCCTGGTCAGCCTCGCGGGTCGCGTGCTGGTAGATCAGCGCCGCGGCCGGACCGCTCGTGGCCGCCCGAAGGCTTCCGGCACGGGCGCAGGCCCTACGCGCTGCGGGCAGCACACCCAAACAGATCGCCCGCACGCTTTGCATCCCCTGAGCCAGGGCCGTGCCCCTGATCCACGGCGCCGCCGGCTGGCGACCGGAAAACAGCGCCCCAGCAGAGCCACAACTCATAGGCTGCTGGATCACCCGACAGTGGAGCAACGGGCTGACCATCGACCAGCGGTCACCGGACTGGATCGACGACACCGAACTGCCGGCGCTGGCCATGGGCGCGGGTCTTGCCAGCATCGCCGTCGCCCGCCAGCACACCGACACCGAGGTCAGCGTCTGCGGATACCTCGTCGACACCTACTGCCAGGGCGTCAAGAACGCTGTCCCCCCGAACATGCTCGACCGCCGTGACCTCCCGGCGTTCCTCGCCGACTTCTTCGCCGCCTACCACACCGACATCTCTCCCGCCGCCGTGCCCGTTGCGTGCCCGATCGCATTTGCGTTCGATCTGGGCATCGAGGCCCGTAGCGATGTCCCGGTCCCACCGCTCGTTGGCGTGCTGGTAGATCAGCGCGGCCCTCGGTCGTGGAAGTGGAACTGGGGTGACCACAGCCGTAATGGCTTGGGTCCATCGATTCGTGCGCTGGAAGCTGCGCGGCGCGTGCGGCTGGATGGTGCGCAGGATGCTCATCAGATCAGGCATCGTGCGAGTCTGACCGAAGAACTGACGCGCCAGGTCTGGCATGGGGAGTAAATCCGCCACGAGCGGCCTGGTGGCTGCCGGGCACGATCGGGCGACGGTGTCCGGCCAGTGGGCGGCGCGCATCGGCGCGCGAACCGACCCGGATGAACGACAGATGCGCGTAGACCCGGGTCGCTCGACGCGGCGGTGAAGCGGCGGTGGTACCTCGCGTGCTGGATCCACGCCCAACGGACGATGGACTTGTCTGGATCAAGCCGAAACAGGCCGGTTATCGGCTCGCGATTGCCGTTCCACAACTGCGCCCGAGTGATTGTCCGGCGCAATGTACGAACCACAATCTGACGTATCACGGTGCGGCGCGGAAGGTCGAACCAGATCACCGTGTCCGCACGCGTCCAGACCAGGTCCCGGACCGCCGAGTAGTTGCCGTCGATCACCCAGCCATCGCCCGCCACGACGGCCTCTACGCGTCGGCCGAACTCCTCAGCGGGCAGCGGCTGCCAGCCTGGCCGATGGTAGATCGCGTCCAGCTCAACGAAAGGTACCGCGAGCTGACCCGCAAGTGCCCGGCCGAGCGTCGTCTTCCCCGAACCGGAGTTGCCCACCACCGCCACCCGTCGCACGCCACGACACTATCGGGCACCCAGAGTCGCGGGCCCTTCATCCGGTAGCGCGTGCACCCCGCTGTGCGGACCGTTAGGCTGCCACGATGAGCGTGATCGATTGGCTGCTCGACTCCGACCCGGCCATCCGCTGGCAGGTGCTACGCGATCTCACGGACGCCTCGCCCGACGAGGTCGCCGCCGAACGAGCGCGGGTGGAGCGCGAGGGCTGGGGCGCCCGTCTCCTGGCGCTCGAGGATGCCGACGGGTTGTGGGACGGCGGCGCCTGCTGCCCGGCGTCCTACACCGGCGGCGAACCGGGGCAGCCCTGGACGGCGACGATGCACACCCTGCAGACCCTGCAGATCTTCGGGCTCGACCCGGCGGGCGAGGCGGCGCGCCGCGCGATCGCGCTCGTCGCGGAGCACGGGCGATGGGAGCACGCCGGGCAGCGGTACTTCGACGGCGAGGTCGAGCCGTGCATCAACGGCAGGACGATCGAGACCGGCGCCTACTTCGCGGTGGACGTCTCGCCGATCGTGGAGCGGATCCTCGGCGAGCGGCTCGCCGACGGCGGGTGGAACTGCGAGGCCGAGAACGGATCCGTGCGCTCCTCGTTCGACACCACCATCGACGTGCTCGACGGGCTGCTCGAATTCGAGCGCGCGACCGGCGGGTCCGCCGCGGTGCACGGGGCGCGACGCAGCGGGGAGGAGTACCTGCTCGAGCGCGGCCTGTTCCGCCGCAAGAGCACCGGCGAGATCGCGGATCCGGCGTATCTCGACTTCGCCTTCCCGTACTACTGGCACTACGACGTGCTTCGCGCGCTCGACTACTTCCGGCATTCGGGCGCCGAGCCGGACTCCCGGTTGGCCGCGGCGGTGGAGACCGTGCGTTCGAAGCGGCAGCCGGACGGCCGCTGGTTGCTCGACCGTATCCATCCCGGTCGCGTCCACTTCGCCCTTGAGGGTGGCGTGGGGCAGCCGAGCCGCTGGAACACCCTCCGCGCGGTCCGGGTGCTCGACTGGTGGGAAGGCTGCCCCGCCGCGGCCTCATAGAGACCGTCATCGGTACGTTGGTCTCTACCGGATCGGCACTACGTCAGGCGGCGTAGTCATTCGTACGGGTGAAACATGCGACCTGAACGACCCCGAGAAACGGCCGACGCCACAGCTCTGCGTGCACGGCTGCGGCACGTCTACTGGGTCGGTGGCGGGAGCGGTGCCGGCAAGTCGACCATCGCTCACCGCATGGCGGCTCGGCACGGTCTGCGTCGCTACGCGACCGACGACGTCATGTCGGATCACGCCAGCCGGAGCACACCCGAAGACAGCCCGTTCCTGAGCGAGTTCAAGGCCATGAACATGGACGAGCGATGGGTGAACCGGTCCCCGGAAACCATGCTTGAGACGTTCCACTGGTTTCGAGGCGAGGGCTTCGGCCTGATCGTCGAAGACCTCCTCCGCGTTCCGCGGGAACCTTGGGTGATCGTCGAGGGCTTCCGACTGTTGCCACGCCTCGTGGAGCCTCTCCTCGCCGTGCCTAGTCACGCCGTCTGGCTCCTGCCGACGCCCGACTTCCGTCGGGCCGCGTTCGACAGTCGGGGCACGTCGTGGGAGATCGCCCGGAAGACCAGTGATCCGGAGAGGGCCCTGCGCAACCTGCTCGAGCGTGATCGTATGTTCACGGGACGCCTCTACGAGGAAGCGAGGCATCTCGAACTGCCCGTCATCGAGGTCGACACCACGATGACCGAGGATGAGCTGGCTGAGCGAGTGACGGAAGCGTTCGGATTCTGAGCCGGGACACGCTCAGCCGGCCCGATCCCCTCACCCGCTCCATGAGGACTCTGGCCAGCGCGCTACCAGCCCGGCATGACACTCCTGCACGGCGATTCCTTCCGGCGTCGTGCCGTTGCGATCCGATGTCCGGGTGGTCGTCGTTGGCGGACCGAAGGACACAGTGAGCCGTCCGAGCGCACGATCAGAGTGCCGGCGGTCAGTAGTATCCGGTC
>JAEHDK010000240.1 GCA_016880465.1 Micromonosporaceae bacterium | reverse complement strand
GGATCGCCACGATAACCGGGCCCCAGGACATGGGCGCCGGCCTGGCCCGGCTCGCCGGCTACCGGGCCGCGGTCGCGGCCGCCGGGCTCGAGCCGGCCGAGAACCTCATCGGGTACGGCGACTTCAGCGAGGCGAGCGGCGCGGCGGCGATGCGGTCCCTGCTGGCGGCCCGGCCGGACATCGACGCGGTGTTCGCCGCCTCCGACCTGATGGCCGTGGGCGCGTTGCGGGTGCTGCGGGAGGCGGGCCGGCGGGTACCGCGGGACGTGGCCGTCATCGGGTTCGACGACTCGGAGATGGCGCGGCACACCGATCCGCCGCTGACGACCGTCAACCAGCCGGTGGAGGAGATGGGCCGGCAGATGGCGCGGCTGCTCGTCGCGACGATCCGCGGTGAGCCGGTCAACCAGCCGCACGTGCTGCTGGACACCCACCTGGTCCGGCGGGCGTCGGCCTGACTGGGCCGGGCTGGCCGGCGGCGGTGGCTCAGGCGCAGGACAAGGCGCTGTCCAGGCGCCACCCGAGCGTGCCGTCGTTGCGGTACGTGAGCACGGCGGTTACCTGTCCCTGTCGGTCGGTGAACGTGATGTCGGTGCGGTCGCTGGACTCGTAGCTGACCCTCGGCGTGCCGGTGAACGCGCCGGCCTGCACCGATGCCCACGCGGTCGCCTGCTCGCGCGGCGTACGCGTCTCCTTAGTGGTGCTGTCGTGGTCGACCATGGTGGTGGTGACCGGCCCGCCGGAGCAGGACAGGACGGTGGCCGGGTCCCCCGCGTCCGCCTTGCTCGAGCAGCCCTCGACGGCCGCAGCCACGAGCACGAGCGCGGCTAGAGCGGTCAACCGGCGGGCTGCTGTCCAGCACGTACCCATGACGAAACTCCCATCGGCGCCGGTGCGTGACGGATGAGGCCAGGCACCCTTAGACGTTCTCATCCGCGCTGCGCGTGCTTCCGCAGCTCGCGGCGGGCCAGCGACGCGCGATGCACCTCGTCGGGGCCGTCGGCGAGCCGGAGCGTCCGGGCCTGGACCCACAGCTGGGCGAGCGGGGTGTCCTGCGCGACGCCGGCTCCGCCGTACGCCTGGATCGCCTTGTCCAGCACCCACTCGGCCATGCTCGGTACGACGATCTTGATCGCCTGGATCTCGGTGTGCGCGCCCCGGTTGCCGACCGTGTCCATCAGCCACGCGGTCTTGAGTACCAGCAGGCGGGCCTGCTCGATGCGTACCCGGGACTCGGCGATCCAGTGCTGGATCACCCCCTGCCCGGCCAGCGGACCGCCGAACGCCGTGCGCGCGGTCACCCGGGTGCACAGCAGTTCCAGGGCCCGCTCGGCCATGCCGATCAGCCGCATGCAGTGGTGTATCCGGCCCGGGCCGAGCCGGGCCTGGGCGATCGCGAAGCCGGCGCCCTGGTCGCCCAGCAGGTTCTCGGCGGGTACGCGTACGCCGGCGAAGATGATCTCGGCGTGCCCGCCGTGCGGGCCGTCGGTGTACCCGAAGACGCTGGTTCCCCTGTGGACGGTCACACCCGGCGTGTCCCGCGGTACGAGCACCATGCTCTGCTGGCGGTGCCGCTCGGTGGTCGGGTCCGTCTTACCCATCACGATCAAGATCGCACAATCCGGCGACATGGCCCCCGACGACCACCACTTGCGCCCGTCGATGACGTACGAGTCGCCGTCGCGGACGATCCGGGTGGCGATGTTCGTCGCGTCCGACGACGCGACCTCGGGCTCGGTCATGCAGAACGCGGAGCGGATCTCGCCGTCCAGCAACGGTCTGAGCCACCGTTCCTGCTGGGCCGGCGTACCGAACTGGGCCAGCAGCTCCATGTTCCCGGTGTCCGGGGCCGCGCAGTTGACGGCCTCGGGGGCGAGATGCGGGCTGTGCCCGGTCAGCTCGGCCAGCGGCGCGTACTGGAGGTTCGTCAGACCGGCGCCGTGGACGGCATCGGGTAGGAACAGGTTCCACAGGCCACGCTTGCGGGCCTCGGCCTTGAGCTCCGCCATGACGGGGGGTCGCGCCCACGGGTCCGTGGCGGCGGCCACCTGGGTGGCCGCCACCGGCTCGGCCGGGTAGACGCACTCGGTGAGGAAGTCGGTGAGCGTAGCCTGCAGCTCGATCGTGCGGGCGTCGAAGGCGAAGTCCATCAGTCCTCCAGCGTGGTCAGTCCACCGGCAACCAGCGGCGCCACCATGGCGCCCAGGCGATCGAAGCCGTCGCCGACGGTGAGGCCGAGTGTGTACCGGTAGTGGATGCCCTCGCAGATCACCGCGAGCTTGTAGCAGCCGAGCGCGGTGTACCAGGACAGGTTGGGGATCGCCGTACCGGACCGGGCGGCGTACCGGGCGATCAGCGCCGCGCCGTCCGGGAATCCCGCCTGCGGCCCGAGCCCGTCCGCGACCGGGTTGCCGCCGGCCGCACCCAGCACCTCCCAGTAGGTGAGCAGCAGGCCGAGGTCGGCGAGCGGGTCGCCGAGCGTGGCCATCTCCCAGTCGAGGACCGCCGTCACCGCGCCGGTGCCGGGGTCGACGAGCAGGTTGTCGAGGCGGTAGTCGCCGTGCACGATGCGGGCCGGGCCGCTGCCCGGTACGGCGGCCGCGAGCCGGTCCCGCAGCTCGTCGATGCCCGGCAGCGCCCGGCTGCGGGACCGGTCGAGCTGCTGTGCCCAGCGGCGTACCTGCCGGGCCAGGTAACCGTCGGGGTGGCCGAAGTCGGCCAGCCCCACCGCGTCCGGGTCGACCGCGTGCAGGTCGGCGAGCGTGTCGATCATCGCGTACGCCAGCCCGGCCCGGCGTTCGCCGGTCAGCCCGTCGGTCTGCGCCCGGCTGCGGTACACCATGCCCGGCACCCGGGACATCAGATAGAACGGCGCGCCGAGCACGTCCGCGTCCGGGCAGAGCAGCAACGCCCGCGGTACGGGGACCGCGGTGTCCGCCAGCGCGGAGATCACCCGGTACTCCCGGCTCATGTCGTGCGCGGTGGCGAGCACGTGCCCGAGCGGCGGCCGGCGCAGCACGTACGCCAGGTCTCCACTGTGGACGATGTAGGTCAGGTTGGACCGGCCGCCGGGCACCAGGGTTGCGGACAGCTGGCCGGTCGCCAGCTCGGGCCGGTGCGCCGCGAGGTAACCGGCGAGCGCGGTGAGGTCCAGCCCGGCGGGAGTCATGCCGACCAGTGCAGGGCAGCCGGAGTGTTAAGTCAAGACCACCCGGCCAGCGGCATCAGCGGCCGCCGTTCTGCATCCGGGTGAGCAGGTCGTGCAGCGGCTTCGTACCGCTGCCGACGACCAGGCCGGTGACGAGCGCGTCGATCCACGTCGGTACGCCGGACCAGGTGGAGCTCTCCGAGATCATCCGCAGCAGGTAGAACCCGGCGCCGGCGGACAGCGCGGTGGCGAGCCCGGTCGCGATTCCCCACGACAGCACGGTCCGGTCGGCGCGGTGCTGGTCGCACACGGCCTTCGCGGCAGCCACGTGCGCGACCGTCACGCCCGGGGCTCGGTTGGTGAACGCGGCGAGCGCCCGCTCGTACGCGTCCTTCGCCTTGCGGCCGGGCAGCCACCGGGTCACCGGCTCCAGCACGCGCTCGACCGCGGCGGCGAACACGAACAGCCCGCCGAACGCGGACCGGTCGCTGCCCACCTGGAACGGCTCGGTACCCACCTGCTGGTGCAGGACCTGTGCGCCGGCCGCGCCGGCTCCGGCGCAGGCGAGTCCACCGAGGACGGCGATCCACCGGGCCGGCCGGCTCGGCGCGGACGCTGCCTCGTCGTCGCCGACGCCGGTCGGGTTCACCTGCGTTGGCTCGTCGTCGTACCGCGGGTGCGGCACCGGTTGGGCTGGCTGCGCGGGGGGCGACCCCAGGACGGCGGACCTGCGGACCATGGCCATGGTCGCCGAGGGTACGCCGGGCCCCGCCGGCCCGCTGTCCAATACGCGTCAGCCCGGGGCCGCCCTCGGCCCGGGTGCCGCG
>JAEHDK010000239.1 GCA_016880465.1 Micromonosporaceae bacterium | reverse complement strand
TGAACGCGGTGGGCGCCGCGACCGTGCTGGCGCCGGCGAGGACCGCACCGCCGGCCCCGGCCCGGGGCGTGAGCAGCCGGCCGGGATCGCCGAGCAGCCACGGGTACGTGCCGGCGTGCGGCCTCGGGTCCTGCCGGGTGAGCACCGCCAACCCGGTCAGATCGGCCACCTCGAACAGCCGGTCACCGGCTGGGGCAAGCACCTCGACCAGCCCGTCGTCGGCCCAGCGCCGGATCACCATGCGCTCGTTCGAGGTCAGCTCGCTGTTGGACAGCACACCCCGGTCGACCACCGCGTAGACCGCGACTCCGTCCTCGCCGACCAGCCGGCCCAACGCGTCGACTACCTGGCCGAGCCGGAGCAGGCTCATGGTCCGGCCGCCGTCGAGGTCCGCGTAGCGGACGACCTCGCCGAGATCGACCACGGCTCGGGTGACCGTCGGATCGACGGAGAGCCGGCGCTCGATCGCGTCCAGTGCCCGGCTGGTCTCGAACCTCATGGGTGTCCCGCTCTCAGCTCTGCTGGCCGGGAGTCTCGTGCTGGCCGGGAGTCTCGTGCTGGCCGAGAATCGCGTCGATGCGGCGGGCCAGCGCGAGGTCCTTCTCGGTGACCCCGCCTGCCGAGTGGGTGGAACAGCGGAAGGTGACCGTACGCCACCGGATGTCGATGTCTGGATGGTGATCGAGCTCCTCGGCGACCTCGGCGACCCGGTCCACCGCCGCGATCGCGGCCGGGAACGTGGCCAGCTGGGCCGTCCGCGAGATCTCCGAGCGGCCTCCCGACCAGCCGTCGAGTGCGCCGATCGCGGTGCTCACCGCGTCGTCGTCGAGTACCTCAGCCATGCTCGCGACCATACCGCGCGCCGGTGGGCGAACGGTGATGCGCCACCGTTTCGTGGTGGTCGCTGCCCGGATGTGGTGCCGGGTCCGCGTGCACAAAAGCGACCGTCAGCCTGGCCACCGCGTGGATCAGCCGGTGCTCCGCCTCGACCGCGATCCCATGCGCCTGGACGATCGTGAGTTCCGGGGCGACGACGATCTCGCACTCCGCGCGCAACTGGTGACCGATCCAGCGCAGGTGTACCGCGCCGACACCACGTACCCCCGCGGTCTCCAGAAGGGTCTTCTCCACGGCATCGACCAGCGCCGGGTCGACCGCGTCCATCAGCCGGCGGTACACCTCGCGGGCCGCACCGGCCAGCACGACGACGATCGCCGCGGTGATCATGAGCCCGACGACCGGGTCGGCCCACCGCCACCCCAGCGCCAACCCGCCCGCGCTGGCCAGCACGCCGAGCGAGGTGAACCCGTCGGTACGCGCGTGCAGCCCGTCGGCCACGAGCGCCGCCGAGCCGATGCGCCGGCCGACCCGGATCCGGTACTGCGCGACGAACTCGTTGCCGGCGAAGCCGACCACGGCCGCGACCGCCACGGCGATCAGGTGGCTGACCTCGGCGGGGTGCAGCAGCCGGCGGATCGCCTCGTACCCGGCCACGACCGCGGAGACCGCGATGAGCGCCACGATCGCGATGCCGGCCAGGTCTTCGGCCCGGCCGAAGCCGTACGTGTACCGCCTGGTCGCCAGGCGCCGGCCGAGGACGAAGGCCACGCCGAGCGGTACCGCGGTCAGCGCGTCGGCGAGATTGTGCAGCGTGTCGCCGAGCAGCGCGACCGACCCCGACACCACGACGACCGCGGCCTGGGCGACCGCGGTGGCGCCGAGGATGGCGAGCGACACCCACACGGCCCGGATCCCGTCGCGGCTCGTCTCGAGCGCACTGTCGATCTTGTCGCCGGTGTCGTGCGAGTGCGCCCGTACGCGCTGGCGAAGCCGGTCCCGCCAGCCTCCGTCGTGCTCGTGATGCTCGTGCTCGTGATGCTCGTGCTCGGGATGCTCGTGCTCGTGATGGTCGTGCTCATGGCTGTGGTCCTGGTGGCTGTGGTCCTGGTGGCTGTGACCGTCCTCTCGCACGGGCTCACGCTACGCCCGCGGTCGCTCCCGGGCCGTTGCGTTCCCGGAGATACTCCACTGTGGCCAGATACGCCCGGTCGATCCGGCGGGCCGCCGCGCCGAGATCGCGGTACGCCAGCGGTGAGTCGTCACGCGCCGAGCCGCCCCCGGTGGGCAGCACGTGCACGGTTACCCCGGGCGGTACGGCGGCCAACTCGTACGCGAACCGGTGCCGCCGGGCGATCTCGAAGGCCACCCGGGCGACCGCCCACGGCCCCTGCGGTACGGTCAGCGGTCGGTCCACCCGGCCCACCTGCAGTACGTAGACGGTCTGCGCGCCCAGTTCGATGGCCCGGCCGACCGGGATCGAGTTCACGATCCCGCCGTCCACGAAGTGTTCTCCGCCCACCTCGGCGGGCGGCAGCAGGCCCGGTACCGCCGTTGACGCGAGGACCGCGTCCACCACCCGGCCGGCACTGAACCAATGCTCGGCGGCCCGCTCGATGCTGGCGGCACAGCATTGGAAGGGAACCGCGAGGTCGGCGAACGTACGCTCCGCACCCACCTCTCGCTCCAGCGCCAGGCGCAGCGGCTCCGGCGAATGGACATGCGTTCCGGTACGCATCAGCCGCCCGACCCGGCGGGGCAGCGAGTCTCCGTAGACGGCCCGCGCCTCCGGTGACGACCACAACCGGGCCAGCCGGTCGGTGACCTCGACCGTGGGGTCGCACGCGACCACCGCGCCGTTCACGGCACCGACCGACGTACCGACGATCAGGTCGGGCCGGACCCCCGCGGACAGCAGGGCACGCAGCATGCCCACCTCGACCGCGCCGAGCACGCCGCCACCGCCCAGCACGAACGCGACCGACATGCGGTCATCCTGGCATGGACGACGGTGACCGTGGCTGGCCGCGTGGGATGGCCAGGGCGAAGCCCCGTTAGGCGTTGGCTAGACGTCGACGTTGGCTAGACGTCGACGTTGGCTAGACGTCGTCCCAGCGGAACTAGACGTCGTCCCAGCGGAACAGGAACGCCGCGATCGTACCGACGACCAGCGCGAAGCCGACCAGCAACCCGATGGCCGGCAGTGCGCTGCCGGGCCCCTGGCCGCGCACCATCACGTCCAGCATCGCGTCGTTGAGGTGCTTGAGCGGGAGTGCCTGCGAGACCGTCTTCACCCACGACGGCGCGTTGTCGAGCGGGAAGAACGAGCCCGACAGGAACGCCATGGGCAACACGACGAGGTTCGCGATCGCGCTCGCCGCCTCGGGTGTCTTGGCGAACGACCCGGCCAGCAAACCGATGGACATGAACGCGAGCGTCGCCGCCACTATCAGTGGAATCGCCATCCACCAGTTGTCCGACAGCTTCAGCCCGAAGTACGGCAGGCTCGCGATGCCGATGAAGATGGCCATCTGGAGCAGCGCGACGCCGATGCTCACCCCGACCCGGGCGCCGATGAGGGTAGGGGTCCGGACCGGCGACAGCCGCAACCGGCGCAGGATCTTCTTCTGCCGCCAGGTGACCAGGGTCAGTGCTGCGCCGAACGTGGCGCCGACCGCAATCGCCCAGCCGAGAATGCCGGGCGTGATGAACTGGATCGTCTTCAACGAGTCGTCCTCGACCTGCTGCGCGTCGAGCCGGTAGGCCGGGACGGTAACCCCGGCGGAGACCAGGTTCGCGTCCTGCACGATCGATCCGAGTACGCCGCGCACGATGCCCGACTTGACCTGGTCGGTCGCCGAGTAGTGCATGATCACCGTCGAGCCCTGCTGCTCCACGGCGGCCGCGTAGTCGCCCTTGCGGACCTTCTCCAGCGACGTGTCCCGGTCGCCGCTCTTGTCGATTTTCAGCACCTGGTCGAGCTGAGCCTTGGCCTCCGCGGGCATCTGGTCGAACACCGCCACCGAGCCGATCTCGACGATGTCGGACCTGCTCGTGCCCGGGTCCTTGAGCAGGCCCCCGAACAGCACCAGGAACATCAGCGGGAACAGGATCGTGAAGAACAGGGCCATCCGGTCGCGAATGAACCCCAGCGTCATTGCGCGGGAGAGGCTGACCAGCCCTCGACTCATTCGCGGAACTCCCGTCCCGTCAGGTTCAGGAAGACGTCCTCCAGCGTGGCGCCGCGCACCGACAGGCCGCGCATGGCGTTGCGGTCTGCCAGGGCGGCCAGCACCGGAGCCGGGGTACGGGTCGCGATGGTCAGCGACACCCCGTCGTCGACGACCTCGACGCCGTCGGTGCCGTCCGCCACCGCCCCGTCGACCGTTGCCCCGTCGACCAGCGCGCGGGCGTCGTCCAGCGAGATCAGTCCACTCTCGACAGAGATGCGAGTCGGCGCGTCGAGCCGGCGTACGAGCGTCGCAGGCGGGCCGAGCTCCAGGATCTTGCCGTGGTCCATGATGGCCACGCGGTCACACAGAATCTCTGCTTCGTCGAGATAGTGGGTGGTCAGGACCACCGTGTGTCCCTGGCCGTTGATGTCACGCAGGAGGTCCCACAGGTTGCGGCGGGCCTGTGGGTCGAGCCCGGACGTGGGCTCGTCGAGGAACACCAGATCCGGCCCGTGGACCAGTGCGCAGGCGATGGACAGCCGCTGCGCCTGACCGCCGGACAGCTTCTCGGTACGCGTGTCGGCCTTGTCCGACAGGCCCACCAGCTCCAGCATCTCGTCAGCGCGCCGCGGACCCACGCCATAGAGCGAAGCGAACGTGTTGATCTGTTCGCGGGCGGTGAGCCGCTCGAAGAAGCTCGTCGCCTGGAGCTGGACGCCGATGCGCGGGAGGAGCGCCGGGTTCCGCGGCCACGGGGGCACGCCAAGCACCGTCACCTCACCCGAGTCCGCTTGCCGCAACCCCTCCAGGATCTCCAGCGTGGTGGTCTTGCCCGCGCCGTTGGGGCCGAGGATGCCGAAGAACTCCCCCTGCTGCACCTCGAAAGAGGCGCCGTTCACGGCATGCACGTCGCCGTAGCTCTTGTGCAAGCCGTGGACCGCGATGGTCAGCGTCATGCTGGCGATGGTAACGGGCACGCGCGGCCGGACCGTACGCCCGTACGCCGGGCCGTGTCCGCTGTGGCCGGGATCACCGCGGTTGGATAGGGTGCGCGCGTGCCCGCCGTACTCCTCACCGGCTTCGAGCCGTTCAACGGCGCGCGGATCAACCCGTCCTGGGAGGCGGTCAAGCTGGTCGCCGACGCCCCGCCGGCCGGCATTGACGTGGCGGTCGGCCAGCTGCCGTGCCGGTTCTCGGACAGCATCGACGTGCTATGGGAGCTCGTCGAGCGGGTCGCGCCCGCGATCGTACTAAGTGTCGGGCAGGCCGACGGACGGGCCGAGATCAGCGTGGAACGGCTGGCTGTCAACCTCGCCGACGCCCGGATCCCGGACAACGCGGGCGAGCAGCCGGTGGAGACCGCGGTGGTACCGGACGGGCCGGCCGCTTACTTCGCCACCATCCCGGTCACCACGTGCGTGGCGGCGGTACGGGCAGCCGGCTTACCGGCGGTGGTCTCGCAGACCGCCGGCACCTTCGTGTGTAACCACGTCTTCTACGGGCTGCTGCACCGGGCCGCGACGACCTGGACCGCGAAGACCTGGACCGCGGCGACCCGACCCGGACTGCGGTGCGGATTCGTCCACGTACCGCTCGCCCCCGCTCAGGCACTGGCTGGCGGTTCGCCGTCGATGCCGGTCGGCGCCACGGCCGACGCGCTACGCGCGATCATCGCCGCGGCGGCCATGGGGTAGCCGGCTCAGTGCGTCGGTGGTTTTGGCTCCGGCGACACAATCTTCCGGTCCAGCCAGCCGTCGCCGTCGTCGTCGAAGAAGTGCGTCTCGAAGACGCCGTCCCGGTTCTTGTCGTAGTCGGCGGAGTCGACCAGGCCGTCCCGGTCGTAGTCGTGCGCGACCCAGTCCGGGCGCCCATCGTGGTTCATATCGGCCACGATGTCGACGCCGCCGTCCGCGCGCTGTACGTACGTATGGGCGTCCCAGCGGCCGTCGCCGTTGACGTCGACCCGGGTGTGGTAGTCAGTCGGCGGCGGGTCTGCTTGCCCGAAGCCGGCCGTGCCATCGGCGCCGCCCGCACCGACGTCGCTGAGGTGCTGGCCGATCAGGTGCTCGGGGTCGCCGCTGAGCGTGTTGCCGAGGGCGCCGCCACCGGTGAGCTGCTCGCCCATGCCGGACACCGCGCCGGACGGGCCGATTCCCTGCCCGATGGGATCGCCCGGGCCGCCGAAGCCGACCGTCCCGGCCTCGCCGATGGCCTGCCCGAACCCCCCGGCCTGGCCGAAGCCGGTGTGGGCCGACCCCGCCTGCAGGTCGGCTGGGCCGAGGCCGGACTGGGTACCCGGTATCGCGGAACCGATCCCGGCCGCACCGGCGAGCGGGGCGAGCAGGCCGAACATGCTCGCCTTGCTCGTCCGCTCCTCGACGGCCCGGTGGCCGCCGGCATCGGTGGCGACCTGTGCCGACAGCAGCTCGATCTCCTCCGGCTGCAGGTGGTAGCCGGCGAGTGCGGCGGCGGGGTCCGCCGTGAGCGACGCGGCGAAGGACGGATCGTTCACCAGCCGCTCCAGCGCCGCGTCAAAGTCGCTCATTATCGCTCCCTACGAACCTCGCGGGTACTGGCGTGAGCGTACCCCCGCCGCGTGCCGGCGCCGGTCTGATGGCCGGCCCGGCGGCTGAACCACCACCAGGGGAAACTCCCGGCGGGGTTCCGCCGCCGGCACCTGCCCCGGCCACCGGCTGCCGCGGTGTACGCGACACCGTAGGTGGCTGTCCGTGCATGCGCCGCGGACTGTCGGCAATCGGCCTCGATCACGGGCCCGGCACCCGGCGGCTCCGGGTGCGCCGACCCGGCAAGCCGGGGAACGCGAGATCGCCGCCGGCCGCGATCCGCCATGGCGCCTCGATGGCCCGCGCCGCAGCCGCGAAGAACCGGCTCGCCCACGGCTCGCCGGCGCCGTGGTTCAGCGTGCTGTCGGCAAGCTCGTCACGAAGTACCAACGCGGTCCGCGCCACCACGCTCATGCCCTTGGGCGAAGAGCGGGTTGAAGCTGGCAATCGAGTCTCCGATGACGAGCAAGCCCGCCGGGAACGCGGTGAGCTGCTCGTAGCCCCGCCGGACGCGGGCGGTGAACCGGAACGGCGCCGGATCGTCAACAGCGTCGGCGTCGCGTACGACCTCGTACGCGTCCGGAAATCGCAGGCTGCGTACGAAGTCGAGGCACCCCGCCGGATCCGCGGGCGGCGTGTCACCCAGCACTCCGGCGACCGTCAGTAGGCACTGGTCGCCCTCGATGTGTTGCAGGACGCCCCCGCGCGGATGAGCGGGCGTGCGGCCGACGATCACGGCCAGGTCGCCGCGCATCGCGCCGGGCGGCATGGCGTACCGCCGGGACGCGTACCGCACGTCGATGGAGATCTGCCGCTCCGGCGGTGCCTGCTAGCCGAGCGCGGTGAGCCAGCCGAGCGCGGTGAGCCAGCCGAGCGCCGTCGAGCCCCGGCCGGTCGCGTCCAGCACCAGGTCGGCCTCGATCCGCTCGTCGGCGGTGCCCGGGTGTCGCCGGACCCGCGCTCCGATCACCCGGTCGCCATCCGGCGTGCTGAGCAGCCCTACGGCCTCACAACGCTCCACAATGGACACATTCGCCAGCGCCCGGACGCGGGCCGGACGTGACCCTCCAGCAGTGGACGGCTCGCGGACACCGCCGGTAGGCCACTGTCCACCTGGGTTGTCCGGTGCCCGTTGAGGATCCAGCGTACGTTGCCGAGCAGGTCGCCGACCGGAGCGCCGAGTTTGAGCATTTCCTCGGTGAGCCCTGGTAGCAGCTCCTCCATCGCCGCCTGGCCGCCGGTCGGCAGGCCGTGCACAT
>JAEHDK010000238.1 GCA_016880465.1 Micromonosporaceae bacterium | reverse complement strand
GGCCGCCGCGGCCACCGACCGGGCCCGTCACGTGCGCTCCCAGTCGACACCGTCCACGAACCAGCGCCCACCGGTCGCCACGAGCCGGAGCCGCAGCGTACCGGAGTCCACCGGCACCGCGGCATCCACGAACGACTCGGCCCGGGGGATCAGCTTCGCCGGGCCGGTGACCCGGTCGGCCGGCACCGTGGCCGGGTCCGCGCCGGCGAGCTTGGCGGCCAGTGCCGCGGTGGCGTACGGCCGCAGGCCGGCGAGCCAGCGGTCCGCTGCCACGCCCCGGTGGTTGACCCAGGCGGTGGCGAAGGCCGTGGCGACCTGGTCCGGGGCGGCCGCGCCCGGCGACGTCACGAGGGTCGGGGTCGGCAGCGGCACGCTCTCGCCGTCGTCGGCCGCGGTCGGCTGCGGAATACCGCTGGCGTTGCCGACGGGCAGTCCGCCATCGGGCCGCGCCGGGCCCGCGAACAGCTTGGCCGCGCCGACGATCGCGAGGATGACGATGGCCAGCAGCAGGGCGATGCCGTACCGCGAGCGCAGGACGCGCGACGCGAGGAGCCCGGACGCGGTCGGCACGGCTACCTCGCCTCGGCCCGTACCCGTTGCCCCGGCGGCTCCTCCCGCCGGACGCTGTCCGGTACGTAGAGGGCGTACCGCGGCGCCTCCGGCGGTACCGGCGGCTCCACCCAGCGCGGCCGGCCGCGGGGTCCACCGCCGCCCGTGGCCGGGCCCAGGTCGACCCGGGCTCGGTCCTGGCGGACCTCGACGACCTCGTCGACGCGGCCCTCGGGCCGGACGGTCACCTCCACGGCCGGCCGGCGCGCCCGCGGGCCCACCACGGGTTCGGCCGTACCGCCCGGCTCGACCGGCCGGGCGCCGCGCAGATCGCCGAAGAACCGGCGGTGCCAGGAGCCGGCCGAGGTGACCGGCGCGGAGCTGTCCTTGCCGCCCAGCTGGGTGATCCGCCGGTATGGCCGGAGCAGCAGCCACCCGACGACACCGCAGAGCCAGACGAGCACCACCTGGAGCCAGCCGGGCAAGGTCGGGGTGCTCATGACCAGGTCGACGGCGAACAGGTAGACGGCGGCGCCGGTACCGAAGATGGCGATGTTGAAGATGGCCGCGACGACCGCGTTGGCCAGCCGGCGGATGCCGGCACTCGCCGGCCGCAGCAGGCCCACCGTGCCGAGGATCGGCGCCGCGATCACCGCCCACCGGAAGATCAGGAAGCCGAGCAGCACCAGGATCGACGCGGTGATGTCGAACAGCGCGAAGAACAGCGAGGCGAGGATCGCGATGAAGCCGGCGCCGATCCGTTCCATCCCCTGGGTGCCCTTGAGGTACTCGTACGCCTCGGGATCCTCGGTCTTGATCTGTTCGGCCACCTTCATCCACTGCCGGTTCTTCTGCGCGAGGGTGGCGTCCCGGGTCGCCGGGTTCTCCCGTATCTTCTGCGCCTCGTCCCAGCTGAGCGACTTCGCGTCGTAGAGCGCGTGCCCGTACTTCTGGGCGGTCCGGCTGTCCGCCGAACCGAGCATCCCGCGCAGCCAGTTGCGGTACAGCATCGACTCCGTCACGGTGTCGCTGGCCCGTACGGCGGGCGGCCGCAGGTCCTGGCAGCGGGCCGGGTCGAGGCACCGGCCCGGATCCGGCGTCTTCGCGGGCGGGCCCACCGCGTCGTGTACGACGCCCAGCGTGGTGGTGAGCGTGGTGTCTGCGGCCTTCGCCGACTGGACCGGCCAGGCGGCGAGCGCGGTGACCGCCACCATCACAAACAGCGCCCAGCCGGCCGTGGTCATCGCGCTGCTCATGTCGGCCTGGCGGGACCGCCACAGCAGGTACAGCCCGACGACCGCGAGCGTGATGACGCCGAACACGGTGAACACGCGCTGGTAGATGGACTGGGTCGCCTGTTTGACAAGCGGGTCCGCCCACCCCCACATGGACTGCGGGTTCCACGCCCGCTCCCGCAGCGCGTTCGATGCGCCGATGACCGCGGTGGCGAACATGAACTCGCCGTTCGCGATCGTGTTCTCGAACTTGTAGTCCGGGTGCATGAGCGTCGACACGCAGCCGATGTCGTATGTCGTGTAGTTGTACCCCGCGTACCCGTAGCGGCTGTAGAGCCCGGTGACGCCGCCCTGCGGATCCTCGTCGGGGCGGGACGCGAACCAGCCGGCGAGCCCGGAGTCCGGTGCGCTGGGCGGTGGCGCGGTGAGGCACTGGGCCCGCGCCTCGCCCACGTCGGCGAGCTTGTCGAGGCACTTCTGGAAGTCCCCCTGCCACTCCTCGACCGAGCAGAGGTCGCCCGGCGCGCCGGCGGCCGGTGCCCGGGTGGCCGCCCCGGCGGCGGGCGCACCGAACAGCGTGGCCACCGCGAGCAGCGCCACCGCGATGCCGCCGGCCCACCACCGCCCGCCGC
Source organism: Micromonosporaceae bacterium (assembly GCA_016880465.1). Taxonomy (GTDB): domain Bacteria; phylum Actinomycetota; class Actinomycetes; order Mycobacteriales; family Micromonosporaceae; genus EFPC-2. The sequence continues at coordinate 2,586 of JAEHDK010000238.1, read as the reverse complement.
CTACCACGGTCAGTTCTCCCGCTCGGTGGCGGCGACCGCCGGACCCGGAGTGGTATCGAGGTACGCGAGCAGGTCCGGTACGTACGACACGTCGACGCGGACCTTCTGCACGCGGCCGTCGACGTCGCGCATGACGAACTCGCGGAAGCCGAGCCGGGATGCCGAGTCGGAGTCCACAGCGGACAAACCGGCGAGCACGCCTTCGTACCCGACGTCGGTGGGCACCCGCAGCAGGCGCAGCGCCTCGGCCGCGATCTCCTGGTCCTCGGCGATCCGGCCGACGAACACGGTCGACACGAGGTTCTGCACGTCGAGCCCGAGGATGTCCTTCGGGTTCTGCGAGGCGACCAGCGCGGCCAGGTTCCACTTGCGCGAGTCCCGGGCGAGCCGGACCAGGAACGAGCGGCCGGACCGCCAGCCCTCCATGAAGTGTGCCTCGTCGAGGCCGACGAGCTTGCGCGAGGCCATGTCGCCGCCGTAGCTGCGCCGGACCGCGAGCCGGTGGGCGGTGTGCAGCATCGGCAGGGCGAGTGCCTCCTCGGCCGACCAGTACTCCCGCTCGATCTTCAGGTCGGGCAGGCGCAGGCCGGCCATCGTGATGACGGTGAGCGCGGCGTCGGAGCCGAGCGCCTCGGCCGGCGGGCGCCCGAAGAACAGCAGGGCCAGCGGCATTTCGGCGGTGTCGAGCAGCAGGTTGGCCAGCTCGCGACCGTCCTGGTCGTCCAGGGTGGACAGACACGCGACGACGTCGTCGAGGGTGGCCGTCTCCTCGGCAGGCACCTGCCGCACCGCGTGCCGCAGCAGCGTCGCGGTCGCGGCCTCGCGCGCGACCTGCGGCGGGACCAGCATCGAGCAGATGTCCTGGACGAGCATCCGCCGTTCGGCCCGCGCGTTGGACCGCGCGATCTCGTACTCGCGGTCGCCGGCCGAACCGGCCGGGAACTCCGTCCGCAACGGCGTCGGGATCAGCGCGTACGGCGCGAGGGTGCCGTGCTCGGAGCCGGTCAGGTTCAACACCCGCGAGTACGGGCGCAGCTCGGGCATCCCGCACAGCCGGGCGAGCGGGCCGGACGGATCGAGGAGCGTCACCTGTACGCCGCGCCGCGCGGCCAGGTAGCCGAGCGCGCCGAGCAGCGTGGACTTGCCGCCACCCGGTTCGGCCACGAACACCGCAAGGCCGGAGCGTTCCCGTACCTCCATCGGGAAATGCAGGTCGAGGAAGACCGGCCGGCGGCAGGTGCCCGCGGTGCGCCCGATCAGGTCGCCGCGGCGATCGCCCACAGTGGACGCCGCCTGCGGGAGGGCGGCCGCGATCAGTTTCACCGGCATGCGCCGGACGTACCCGGTGTTGGCGATCGGCTCGCCCGGGATGAACTCGCGGGCCAGCCAGTCCTGGTTCTTCGGGTGCTGGAGAGAGACCCGCAGCTCGCGCGAGTACAGCTGGATGAGCCGCCGCGAGCGCTCCAGGCACTCGTCGCGGGTACGCCCGCCGACCGCGATCCGGTGCCAGCCGTGCGCGCGCGCCGAGTCGACCGGCAGGCCGGTGGTCATCTCGTCGCCGATCACCAGCGCGCGGTGGGCCAGCCGTTCCAGCTCCGGCGGTGCGTCCATGCCGTGCTCGACGTAGTCGAGCTGCTGCGAGCGGATCATCCGCAGCCGCTGCTCGAGGTTCCGGAACGAGTCCGCCGAGCCGAGAATGTCCACTCTGGACGATATCTCCATCGGCCACGGCAGCCGTTCGTGGTAGTGCAGCCAGGGTTCGTGCCGCTCGGGTATCTCCAGCGGTTCCATCCGCCCGACGGTGAGCACGGCGACGTGCCGCTCCTCGCCGGTCATCCGGTTGACCAGCTTGACGGTCGAGCCGTACGGCGTCCGGTACCGCTCGACGTGCTCGGTCAGCGCCAGCAGATCGCCCCGCTCCCACACGCCGTGGGTGACCGGCGACAGCAGGGTGGGCGGTGCCATGCACAGCGCCACCGAGCGGTAGAGCAGCCACTCCAGCTCGCCGGCGGTCGCCCGGCGGCCGCGCATGCCGTACGCGCCGAGCACCTCGTCGAACTGCTCGACGGCGCGGCCCAGGCGGCGCCGCTCCGCATCCGGGACTCCCTTGCCGAACAGCCACCGCACCCGCCCGGCCAGCGAGTCGCCGAGCGACCGCCGGGCGAACGTCACGCCGAGGTAGGTCTGCCCCTCGGCGTGGTTGACCGACCGCAGGTGGTGCTGGGCCGCCACGAGGTGGTCGGACCAGGACGGCGCGCCCGGCGCCGGCGGCAGCGGCCGGGGCGAGTTCGCGTCGACCGCCCGGGCCCACTCGTCGGCCGGGAACGGCCGGGTCGTGCGCCGCAGGTGCAGCCGGAACCCGGCAAGGCCGGCGTACTGCTCGGAGATGGCGGACAGCAGCGTCTCGCGCTCGGCGTCCGGCCGGAACGCCCACCGCACCTCGGGCAGCCAGTACCACGCGGTGACCGTGTTGGGCGTGAACGTCAGATGGCCGGCGATCTCGGTGATCGCCAGCTCGATCGCCGGATCGCGGTCCTTGTGCCGGGGGCGCGCCGGCTGGACCCGGGCGGCCCGCGCCGCCGTGGC
>JAEHDK010000237.1 GCA_016880465.1 Micromonosporaceae bacterium | reverse complement strand
GCCGAGGTACGGGACCGCTGGGCGTTCTACCGCGACCGCCGTCCCGACGCGTACGGGCAGCTGGTGCAGCCATGACCGGCCTCCTGATCTGCGGCGGCACGGTCGTCAGCCCGACCGGCGCCCACCTCGCCGACGTGCTCGTCGACGGTGAGACGATCGCCGCCGTCCTCGCGCCCGGCGCCGGACCGGCCGACATCGAGACGCTCGACGCGGCCGGGAAGTACGTGATCCCCGGCGCGGTCGACGCGCATACCCACATGGAGCTGCCCTTCGGCGGCACGTTCGCCTCGGACACGTTCGAGACCGGCACCCGGGCCGCCGCGTTCGGCGGCACGACCACGATCATCGACTTCGCGGTGCAGCGTACCGGCGAGGTGGTGCAGGACGGGCTGGCCGCCTGGCACGCCAAGGCGGCCGGCAACTGCCACGTCGACTACGCGTTCCACATGATCCTCGGTGGCGTGGACGAGGACTCGCTCAAGGCGATGGACCAGCTCGTCGCGGACGAGGGCATCACGAGCTTCAAGCTGTTCATGGCGTACCCCGGCGTGTTCTACAGCGACGACGGCCAGATCCTGCGGGCGATGCAGAAGGCGCGCGACAACGGCTCCGTGATCATGATGCACGCGGAGAACGGCATCGCCATCGACGTGCTGATCGGCCAGGCCCTCGCCCGCGGCGAGACCGACCCCATCCACCACGGGCTGACCCGGCCCGAGGCGCTGGAGGCCGAGGCGACCAGCCGAGCCATCTACCTCGCCGAGGTCGCCCGCGACTGTCCACTGTATATAGGGCACCTCTCGGCGAGCCGGGCGCTCGCGGCCGTCGCGCAGGCGCGCGACGCCGGCCGCAACGTGTTCGCGGAGACCTGCCCGCAGTACCTGTACCTGACGCTCGAGGACCAGCTCGGCGCACCCGGCTTCGAGGGCGCCAAGTGGGTCTGCTCGACGCCGCTGCGCAGCGGGCACGAGAACCACCGCGCCGACCTGTGGCGGGGGCTGCGCAGCAACGACCTCGCCGTGGTGTCGACCGACCACTGCCCGTTCTGCTTCAAGGAGCAGAAGGAGCTCGGGCTCGGCGACTTCTCGAAGATCCCGAACGGCATCGGCGGCGTCGAGCACCGCCTCGACCTGGTCTACCAGGGCGTCGCCGACGGGAAGCTGTCGCTTCAGCGGTGGGTCGAGACGATCTCGACGACGCCGGCCCGGATGTTCGGTCTCTACCCGCGCAAGGGCGTCATCGCGCCGGGCTCGGACGCGGACATCGTCCTCTACGACCCGACCGGCCGTACGACGATCGGCGTCGAGACCCACCACATGAACATGGACTACTCGGCGTACGAGGGGTACGAGATCGCCGGCCGGGTTGACACGGTGATCTCCCGAGGTACGGTGCTCCTCTCCGGCGGCGCGTACCACGGCCGCAAGGGCCATGGCCGCTACCTGCCCCGGGGCCTCTCGACCTACCTGGTGTAGCGGGAGTAGTCGAAAGGTCAGCACAGCATGAAACAGATCAACCACTGGCTCGACGGCGGCGCGGTCGCCGGCACGGGTGACCGGCGGTTGCCCGTCTGGGATCCGGCGACCGGCGAGCAGCAGGCCGAGGTCGTCGCGGCCACCCCGGCGGAGGTCCGCGCCGCGGTGCGCAGCGCGAAGGCGGCACAGCCGGCCTGGCGGGCGGCGTCGATGTCCCGCCGGGCCGAGGTGATGTTCCGGTTCCGCGAGCTCGTCGAGGCCAACCGCAAGGAGATCGCGGCCCTGCTCGCGGCCGAGCACGGCAAGACGGTCGCCGACGCGCTCGGCGAGGTGGCCCGCGGGCTGGAGAACGTGGAGTTCGCGGCCGCCGCGCCGGCGCTGCTCAAGGGCGGCTACACCGAGCAGGCGTCGACCGGCGTCGACGTGTACTCGATCCGGCAGCCGCTGGGCGTCGTGGCCGGGATCACCCCGTTCAACTTCCCGGCGATGGTACCGATGTGGATGTTCTGTACCGCGCTGGTCGCCGGGAACACGTTCGTCCTCAAGCCGAGCGAGAAGGACCCGTCGGCGTCGCTGCTCCTGGCGGACCTGCTCCGCCAGGCCGGGCTGCCGGCCGGCGCGCTCAACGTCGTGCAGGGCGACCGGGAGGCCGTCGAGGCGCTGCTCGCCGACCCGGACATCGCGGCGATCAGCTTCGTCGGCTCGACACCGGTCGCCCGGTTCGTGTACGAGACAGGCACCCGGGCCGGCAAGCGGGTCCAGGCCCTCGGCGGCGCGAAGAACCACATGGTGGTGCTGCCGGACGCCGACGTGCCGATCGCCGCGGATGCCGCCGTCTCGGCCGGATTCGGCTCGGCGGGGGAGCGCTGCATGGCGGTCTCGGTCGTGGTCGCGGTGGGCTCGGTCGCCGAGCCGCTGGTGGCCGCGATCGCCGACCGGATCGGCCGGATCACGGTCGGGCCGGCGAGCGACCCGGACGCCCAGATGGGCCCGCTTATCACCCGGGAGCACCGCGACCGCGTGTCGGCGTACCTCGACCAGAGCGGTGGCCAGGTGGTCGTCGACGGGCGCACCGCTCCGGCCTGCCGGGGGTCGGGGTTCTTCCTCGGTGCGTCCCTTGTGGACAAGGTGGCGACCGACTCGCCGTACTACACCGACGAGATCTTCGGGCCGGTGCTGTCGGTGGTCCGCGTCGACACGTACGACGAGGCGCTGCAGCTGGTCAACAGCAACCCGTACGGCAACGGGGCGGCCATCTTCACCCGCGACGGCGGCGCGGCGCGGCGGTTCCAGTACGACGCGGTATGCGGGATGGTCGGCGTGAACGTACCGATACCGGTGCCCGTGGCGTACTACAGCTTCGGTGGCTGGAAGGCGTCGCTCTTCGGCGACCTGCACATGTACGGCCCCGAGGGGCTGCAGTTCTACACCCGGACCAAGGTGGTCACGGCGCGCTGGCCGGACCCGGCGACCAGCGTCGTCGATCTCGGCTTCCCGAAGGTGAGGTAGGCCGATGGACGTCGGTGTCGTGTTCCAGTGCGACCCGCCCGCGCGCGACCTCGTGCGCCTCGCCGCGCGGGCCGAGGAGGCCGGGTTCAGCCACGTGTGGACGTTCGACTCCCACCTGTTGTGGGAGGAGCCGTTCGTCATCTACTCGCAGATTCTCGCCGCGACGTCGCGGGTGGTGGTCGGCCCGATGGTTACCAACCCGGGTACCCGCGACTGGACGGTCACCGCCTCGCTGTTCGCCACGCTCAACGAGATGTTCGGCAACCGCACGATCTGCGGCATCGGCCGGGGCGACTCGGCCCTGCGGACGCTGGGCTACCCGCCGACCACGATCGCGCAGCTGCGCGAGTGCATCTGCGTGATCCGGGATCTGGCCTACGGCCGGGAGGCGTCCTACCACGGGCGGCCGGTGCACTTCCCGTGGGTACGCGACGGCGCGCTCGACGTGTGGGTGGCCGCGTACGGGCCGCGGGCCCTCGCGCTCGCCGGTGAGGTGGGCGACGGGTACATCCTGCAACTGGCCGACCCGGACATCGCGGCCTGGATGATCGCCTCGGTACGGGCGGCCGCCGAGCGGGCCGGCCGCGACCCGGCGGCCGTCAAGTTCTGCGTCGCCGCGCCGGCGTACGTGGGCGACGACATCGCCCACCAGCGCGACCAGACCCGCTGGTTCGGCGGGATGGTCGGCAACCACGTCGCGGACATCGTGGCGCGGTACGGCACGTCCGGCGCGGTACCCCGGGTGCTGACCGACTACATCGCCGGCCGGCGCGGGTACGACTACGCGGAGCACGGCCGGGCGGGCAACGTACACGCCGACTTCGTGCCCGACGAGGTGGTCGACCGGTTCTGCGTGCTCGGCCCGGTCCAGGCGCACATCGCCCGGCTCAACGAGCTGCGGGAGTTGGGCGTCGACCAGTTCGCGGTGTACCTGCAGCACGACGACAAGGAGCACACGCTGGCGGCGTACGGCGCCGAGGTCATCCCGGCGCTGTAACGGCGGTGCGGCCGGCCATGATCGCGATCCGCGACGCGACACGCGCGGGTCGGAATCAGCCAACCGAGCGGGTCTCGATCTCGACGTGCTCGGTGAGCGTACGGTGCACCGGGCAGCGGTCCGCGATGCGGATCAGGTCGGTGCGCTGGTTCGGGGTCAGGTCCCCGGTGAGCCGGATCTCCCGGACGATCCGCTCCAGCCGGCTCTCCCTCGTGTCGCAGTCGGCACAGTCGACCGCGTAGGCCCGCTCGTGGGTGAGCGTGACGGCGACGTCGTCCAGCGGGTACCCGCGCCGGCCCGCGTGCAGCCGGACCGTCATCGCGGTGCACGACCCGAGCGCGGCCAGCAGCAGGTCGTACGGCGACGGGCCGAGGTCGGTGCCGCCCGCCGCGATCGGCTCGTCCGCGACCACCCGGTACCCGTTCACGTCGACTTCGGTGGTGAACGGGCCCTCGCCGACACCTCGTACCACGACTGTCATGCATTACATTAAGCCGCATCGAGCGAGGTCTAGGCGCGCAGCCAGCCGACCGGTCCTGGCTGGACGGTCGGATCGAGGCGCGAGAACGTACCAAGTGGGAACGCTGCGGGTGTTACCGGCGCGACAAGCCATCGATCCGCGACATTTCCTCGTCGCTCAGCGAGAAGCCGTACACATCGAAGTTGGTCTCGATCCGCTCGGGCGTCGCGGACTTCGGAATGACGACGATCCGGTGCTGGACGTGCCAGCGCACGACCACCTGCGGCACGGTGACTGCGTGCGCCCGGGCGATCCCGCCGAGAACCGGGTCGGTCAACCGGGTGCGCTTGAACGGGCTGTACCCCTCGAGGACCACCCCACGCTCGCGGCTCTGCGCCACCTGGGCCGCGTCGTAGGACGCCGGGCTCCACGGGATCTGGTTGACGGCAGGCGCCTGCCCGGTCGCCGCAATCAACTCGTCGATCTGTGCGGTCGAGAAGTTGCTGACGCCGACCGCCCGGGCCAGCCCCTCGTCGCGGACGGCCAGCAGCTCCCGCCACGTGCCGATCGAGGACTCCCGGCTCGGCGGCCAATGGATGAGCCACAGGTCGACGTATCCGGTGCCGAGGTTCTTCAGGCTGGCGGCCAAGGTCTTGCGTTCCCGGCCCTCCCGGCCGGGCGGCAGCTTCGTCGTCACGAAGATCTCTTCCCGGGGTACGCCGCTGTCGCGTATCGCCCGACCGACGTCGCTCTCGTTCTCGTACATGGTCGCCGTGTCGAGGTGCCGGTACCCGACGTCCAGCGCGTGCCGGATCGCCTCGTAGCCGCGGTTGCCCTTCAGCTGCCAGGTGCCGAGGCCGACGAGCGGCATCCGCACCCCACCGGACAGGGCGACCGTACGCTCCTGGGTCTGGGTCATACCAGGATCATGCCAGCCGGGCCGGCCGGTACCGGGCGGCATCGCGCAAGCGGGCGGCCCGTAGCGACCGGTGCCGGACCGAGCGGGGGAGCAGCGCCGCCGACCAGCGCGCCCGCCATGGTGCCTGGCGACGCACCGCCCGACCGGCGGCGACCAGCGCGACCGCGAGCTGGTCGACCGGTGGCGCGGTACGCGCGTACCGGGCCCGCTCCT
>JAEHDK010000236.1 GCA_016880465.1 Micromonosporaceae bacterium | reverse complement strand
GGCCGTCCGGCGCGCCGAGGCGTACCTGGCAGCGGGCGGCCCGCACCTCGTCTCCGCCGGTACGGGTCCCGCGGCCGGTCCACCCGCCGGCACCACCGACGCGCACGTGATCGCGGCCGCGGTACGGCACCGCGGCGGTACGGTCGTCGCCAGCGGCGGCTGCTTCGACCTCCTCCATGCCGGTCATGTCGCGACCCTGCAGGCCGCCCGCCGGCTCGGTGACTGCCTCATCGTCTGCCTGAACTCCGACGAGAGTGTCCGCGCGCTCAAGGGCCCCGGCCGGCCGGTCGTACCCGTCGCCGACCGGGTCCGGCTGCTGAGCGCGCTCGGCTGTGTCGACGCGGTCACGGTCTTCCACGAGCCGACGCCGCACGCGGTGCTCGGTGCGCTGCGCCCGGACGTCTGGGTGAAGGGCGGCGACTACATGGACGGCGCCCGGTTCGACGTCGACGGCTCGGCGCTGCCGGAGGCGGACCTGGTACGGCAGTGGGGCGGCCAGACCGTCGTCGTGCCGTACCTCGACGGGCGCTCGACCACCCGGATGATCGCCGCGGCCCGCCGCGGCGGGAAGGAGTAAGCCATGCCCACCCCCGGTACGGTGCTCGTCACCGGCGGCGCGAGCGGCCTCGGCGAGGCGGTCGTCGAGGCGGTCAGCAAGGCGGGCGGCCGCCCGGTCGTCCTCGACCGGCAGATGCCGCCCACGGCCGTACCCCATGTGCTCTGCGACCTGGCCGACACGCGGGCCGCGGAGGCCGCGACGCGCCAGGCGGCGAGGGATGCCGGCGGGCTGTCGGCGGTCGTGACCGCCGCGGGCGTGGACGTGCCCGGCCGGCTCGCCGAGGTCGACGGCGCACAGTGGGAGCGGGTGATCGGTGTCGACCTGCTCGCCACCGCAGCGGTCATCCGGGCCGCGCTGCCGTACCTGGAGCAGTCCCGCGGGCACGTCGTCACGGTCGCGTCCACGCTCGGGCTGCGCGCGGTGAGCGACGCGACCGCGTACTGCGCCGCGAAGTTCGGCGTCGTCGGGTTCACCCGGGCGCTCGCCGCGGAGCTGGCCGGTACGGTCGCCGTCACGCTGCTGATCCCGGGCGGCATGCGGACTAAGTTCTTCGACGACCGCACCGAGCAGTACCGGCCCGGGCCGGAGGCGGCCCTGGGCGACCCGGCGGACGTGGCCGCGGCCGTCCTCTTCGCGCTGAACCAGCCGCCCGAGTGCGCCGTACGCGAGATGGTCGTCTGCCCCGCCGTCGAGTCGTCGTACCCATGATCCTGGTGCTGCGGGCGCTCGGCATCGGTGACCTGTGCGCCGCCGTGCCGGCGCTGCGCGCCCTGCGCGCGAGCTACCCGAAGGAGGAGCTGGTGCTCGGCGCCCCCGGGTGGCTGGCACCGTTCGCCGAGCTGACCGGCCTGGCGGACGGGCTGGTACCGGTGCCCGACCTCGGCGCGGGACCGTGGCCCGCGGACGTGACCCGCCCCGCGCTGGGCGTCAACCTGCACGGTCGCGGCCCGGAGTCGCACGAGCTGCTGGCCGCCGCCCGACCGGCCCGGATGATCGCGTTCAGCTGCCCGTCCGCCGGCCACTCGTGCGGTCCGCTGTGGAGAGACGACGAGCACGAGGTGTACCGCTGGTGCCGGTTGCTGCGCTGGTACGGCATTCCGGCCGAACCGGGGGACCTGAGCCTCCCGCGCTCGCCGGTGCGGGCCGCGGTGCTGGCCGGCGCGGCGCCGGCCGGCATGACCGTGGTCCACCCGGGCGCGAAGGCGGCGGACCGCCGGTGGCCGCCGGAGCGCTTCGCGACCGTTGCGGGCGCGCTCGGTGGCGACGGGCACCGGGTGGTGGTGACCGGTTCCCCCGCCGAGGTACCGCTGGCCGAGGAGGTCGCGGGCGAGGCCGGGCTGCCGGCCGATGCCGTGCTGGCCGGCCGCACCGACACCGGTACGCTCGCCGCCCTC
>JAEHDK010000029.1 GCA_016880465.1 Micromonosporaceae bacterium | reverse complement strand
TCTTTGAAGCGGACATGCAGCCGTGCAGCTTCGGGTTCCGCCCGAGACGCGCGGTGCACGACGCCCTCCAGGTCGTCATCGATGAGGCTTGGCGGGGGCGCCGGTGGGTGGTGGAGACGGACATCGCCAACTGCTTTTCGGCGATTCCGCACGATGAGTTGATGCAGGCGGTTCAGGAACGCGTCTGCGACCAGTTGGTGCTCAAACTCCTGCGGGCCATGCTGCGCGCCGGGGTGATGGAGCAGGGGCTGGTCCGTCGGGAAGTGACCGGAACCCCGCAAGGGGGAGTGATCAGTCCCTTGATGTGCAACGTCTATCTCAACCAGATCGATCGGGTGTGGTCGACGCGCGAGCACGGGGTGCTGGTCCGCTTCGCCGACGATGCGCTGGTGATGTGCGCTACCCGCGAGCAGGCCGAGGCCGCGCTGGCGCGGCTGCGGTCCCTGCTGGCAGAACTCGGCCTTGAGCCGAAGCAGGCCAAGACTCGCATCGTCCACCTGGAGGAGGGGGGCCAAGGAGTTGACTTCCTCGGCTTGCACCACCGGCTGGTGCGCTCGCGAGGCATACGCGGCAGGCGTGGATACCTCTTCCTGGCCCGCTGGCCCTCGGACAAGGCCATGCAGCATGCCCGTGACCGGATCCGTGAACTGACGGTGCGGTCGAGGCTGCTGCTGCCGGTCGAGGCGGTGGTGCAGGACATCAACATGTTCCTGCGAGGCTGGGCCGGGTTTTACCGGTACGGCCACTCCACAGTCCGCTTCGACAAGATCAGGGAGTACGCGAAGCACCGGATGGCGATCTTCATCGGGAAGCGACACAAACGCGGCCGACGCTTCGGCGTGTCCGTGGTCTGTTACCTGTCGCCAAACCAGTGTGGCCTGATCAACCTCAACGGAACCGTTGTCGCACCCAGGGCTTTCAAGCCGTGGCGGGAGAAACCGAATGCCGGCGGTAAACGACGTCGGTGAGCCGTGTGCGGGAGAACCGCATGCACGGTTCGACGTGGCGGGAGCTGGAGCGGTAGCGAGCTGACCAGGGGCACGAGTGAGCGCACGCCTGTCCGGGAAACCGGCGGAATGAAGGCCCTCGACCCTACCGTCAGACATCACTCACCTCTCCAGTTCCCGACCCGACCACGGCAGGTGTTCTGCGTCTTCCACGATCGGCCGGGCGTCGGGTGGGCGGCCAGAGGCGTTGGTCTCGGGCCGGCCGGGACCTTGGGGCACGCGCGGCAACGGTTGCCGCTGGCCCGGAACACGGCGGTCACGGTTCGTGGTCTGGCCGTGCAGCCAGCGGGCATGCTCGGTGTCGCCGAGCAGGTCCAGGCGTCGCCACAGCACGCTGCCCGGCACGGCCTGGCTGGGATGGCAACGCACCGCGGCGTACTGGCGGGTGCGGTCGACGGGGACGCTCAGGTCGATGCCGGAGGCCGGATGACCGGCAAACGCCGTGTCGTACTCGGTGTTGAGCGCGGCGGCGACGTCGGCGGGCAACGTCCAACCCAAGACCGGCAGGCCGAGCCCGGCCGCGGTGTGAAGCGCCGCCCGCGTGGCCTGCCGGTGGTCCGGATGGCCGGTCACCCCGGACGGGTCGAACACGACCAGGCCGACCGCGTGGGTCCGTGCGGCAGCCGCGACGATGTGCCCGGCGAGCTCGCCGACCGGGATCTGGTCGAGCCTACCGTCGGGGTAGCCGAGCAGTGTGACGTCGCCGATGCCCAGGGCGCGGGCCGCGGCCTCCAGCTCGGCGACCCGGACCGTGGCGAGTTCGCCGGGCACGCCGCGCAGGGTGGACGCCTCCCCTCGGGTGAAACACAGCACCGATACGGCCGCACCCCGCGCGGCGAACCCGGCGAGGAGGGCACCGAGCCCGAACGACTCGTCATCCGGGTGGGCCACCACGGCCAGCACCGACCCCCACCCGGGCAGCCGCCGGCAGCCGCTCATGACGGCCGTCCACGGTGGACGGTGCAGATGTGCACCGCACCTAGCCGTGGCGCCAGCCGGCCGCCAGCTTCCAGGACCGGGCCGAACACCGGCAGCCAGGGCAGCCGCTCGAAGGCGAACAGCACCCCGTACAGCGTGGCAGTCCCGTGCCGGCGGCCCAGCGCGAGCAGCCGGTCGCGGGGGAGGAAGCAGCCGTTGCGGTACGGTGCGCGGTGGCGGACCCGGCCGGCCCAGCCCCACAGGCTTTTCCTCAGCCGCCCCGGTGTGCAGGTGGCGGCGACCGTGAGCATCGCCGGGTCGGCATCAACCCCGACGACGGTCGCACCGTGGGCGGCCAGTTGGGCGGCCAGCCGGCCGGTGCCGCAGCCCACCTCCACCACCGTGCGACCGTCCACCGGCCCCAACGCGTGCAGCACGGCGGCCGGCTCGAGCCGCCACGCGTATCTGCCCCAGCCCTGCTCGAACCAGGTGTCGTATCGGCGGGCCGCGGCCACATCCCGGCCAGCCAACGTCTCGGTCATGTGCGCACCACCCCTCGCAGTGAGGGCTTGCCACCCGGGCGTCCCCATCATACGCTCAATCTAAGGATTCTTAGAGTGAGAGAATGTCGGGTGTGGTGACGTCGCCGCGTGAGGTCAAGGACGCCCTTTACGAGCAGTTCGCCCGGGTGGGCAAGGCGACCGCGCACCCGAAACGGCTCGAGCTGCTCGACTTGCTGTTGCAGGGCGAGCGCAGCGTGGAGGAACTCGCCGCCGCCGCCCACCTGTCGATGACGTCGGCGTCGGCGCAGTTGCAGGTGCTGCGCCAGGCCCGGTTGGTCGCCACCCAGCGGGCCGGGAAGCGGGTGTTGTACCGCATCGCAGACGACACCGTCTACACCCTGGTGCGGGCGATCACCGAGGTCGCCCGGGCCCGGCTCAGCGAGGTCGGGCAGACTGTGCGCGCCTACTTCCACGCCCGCGACAGCCTCGAACCCATCGACGCCGAACAGCTGCGCCGGCGCGCGGCGGCCGGCGAGGTCGTCGTGCTCGACGTACGTCCGAGCGCCGAGTACGCCGCCGGGCACATTCCTGGCGCGGTGTCCATCCCCCTCGACCAGCTCGCCGACCGGATCGCCGACCTGCCCACCGGCACCGAGATCGTCGCCTACTGCCGCGGCCCGTACTGCGTGCTCGCCGCCGAAGCTGTTGACCTGCTGCGCCACGCCCGCCGCCGCGCCCGCCGCCTGCAGGTCGGCTTCCCCCAATGGCGCCACGCCGGGCTCCCGGTCGCCACCGGAAGTCAGATCGGCTGACCGCATCCCACCTTAGCCAGGGCGCATTGCCATGGCGCCCACGGTGGTCGTTCTCGGCAGCGGGGCCGGCGGCCCGGTCGACACGCGCGCTGCTCACCGTGGCGCTGCTGCGCC
>JAEHDK010000235.1 GCA_016880465.1 Micromonosporaceae bacterium | reverse complement strand
GGCGAGGCGGGCCCGGCGAACGCGCCGGACCTGCCGCGGCAGCCGCGTTAAGGTGGTCCGCATGACCGAGCCGACCCGGCTTGCCGCGGGCGATCCCGCACCGGACTTCACGCTGCCGACCGATACCGGCGACCCGCTGTCGCTGCGCGACCTGCGGGGCAAGAAGGTCGTCCTCTATGCGTACCCGGCCGCTATGACGCCCGGCTGCACGAAGCAGGCGTGCGACTTCCGGGACTCCCTGTCGTCGTTGCAGGCGGCGGGGTACGAGGTGGTCGGCATCTCGCCGGACCCGCCAGCCAAGCTGGCCGGCTTCCGCCGGCGCGACGGGCTCACCTTTCCGCTGGTGTCCGATGTGGACAAACTTGTTCTGACGGCGTACGGCGCGTTCGGCGAGAAACAGAACTACGGCCGTACCGTGCAGGGCGTCATCCGGTCGACGTTCGTCATCGACGAGCAGGGCCGGATCGAACGGGCGATGTACCACGTCAAGGCGACCGGGCACGTCGCGAAGCTGCGCCGCGAGCTCGGTCTGGACTAACGGCACCGGAAAGGAAACCGTAGACTCGGCTGGCAGACACGCGGGAGTGGTGTAACGGCAGCCACGCCGGGTTTAGGTCCCGGTGCCCGAGAGGGCGTAGGGGTTCGAATCCCCTCTCCCGCACACTGGCCACCCCTGGCTGGAGGCGTCACCGTGCAGATTGGACTGCAGATCCCGGACTTCACCACGGCCAACGGACCGGAGCACCTCGGCCGGGACGTCGCGGCGGTCGCTCGCTTCGCCGACCAGGCCGGCTTCGACTTCGTCGCGGTGATGGACCACTTCTTCCAGATCGGCGCGCTCGGGCCGCCCGAGCGGGAGATGCTCGAGGCGTACACTGCGCTGGGATTCCTCGCCGCGCACACCTCGCGGGCCAAGCTGCTCGCGCTCGTCACCGGCACGATCTACCGGCACCCCGGCATCCTGGTGAAGACCGTGACGACCCTCGACGTGCTGTCCGGCGGTCGGGCCTGGCTCGGCATCGGCGCCGCGTGGAACGACGTCGAGTCCGTCGGGCTGGGCGTCCCGTTCCCACCGACCGTCGAGCGCTTCCAGCGGCTGGAGGAGGTCCTGCAGATCTGCCATCAGATGTGGGCCGGCGACGAGCGGCCGTACCAGGGCCGCCACTACCAGCTCCAGCGGCCGCTCAACTCGCCCCAGTCGCTGAGCCGGCCGCACCCGCCGATCATGGTGGGCGGCGGCGGCGAGCGCAGGACGCTGCGCCTCGTCGCGAGGTACGCCGACGCCTGCAACCTGTTCGCGTCCCCTGAACTGGGCCGCAAGCTCGAGGTGCTGCGCGAGCACTGCGCCCGGGAGGGCCGCGACTACAACGAGATCCGCAAGACCTGCTACTACCGCTTCGATGTCGGGCCGAACGGGGAGAACGTCGGGAAGATCCTGGACGACCTGCACGGTCTCGCCGATCTCGGCATCGAGGTGGCGCTCGGGCAGGTGCTCGACGTCTACCAGATCAAGCCGCTGGAGATCCTGGCGGAGCGGGTGATCCCCGAGGCCGCTGCGTTCTGACCGTCGGCTGCCGGCCTACGACGTCCGGTCTGCGTCCAGCGCGTACTGGACGAGCCGGTCGTAGTAGCGGCGGTGGTACGCGAGGTAGGCGCGCAGGGTCTCGTTGTTGTCGACGGTGACCTCGTACCGCTTCTCCGGGACATAGAATCCGGAGCTGTCCGCGACGTCGAGATGCCAGCGCTGGGTACGTTCCCACTCCACCCGCTGCCCGGGTCGCCACGTCAACGCGGAGGGGATGTCGGGCAACCCGACCGCCTCGCAGTAGGCGGCGACGGCGGCGGCCGGCGACTCGACTATCCGTTCCGCCGAAATGACCACCGGCCGCTGCCCGGTGACGTTCCAGGCCAACTCGAACAGATCCCACTGGTGCTCGTACCCGATCTCGTGACAGGCCACGTTCGACTTCATCGCGAAGTGCGAGGCGATCGTCCTAGCCGGCTCCCGGACGATGAAGGTGTGCTGGATGCCCGCAATCTCGTCGGGATGCGCGAAGAGGTACTCGTAGCGGTACTCCAGAGTGTCCTTGAAGAACACCGCCGGTAAGGCCGTGAGCGCAGTCAACACCTCGGGTGTCGACCGGGCGACGACCGTGCCACCCGCCGGCGCCGGCAGCGGCACCTCGCCGTAGTCGGTGAGCGTGACGAGTGGTTCGTGAACGACGGTGATGTCCCCTCGCTCCATCATCATCCGCTCGAACGCCGTCGACATCGACCGAGGATGCGCCCACATCGCGATGACCGTCACATCGACCACCATGCCGGTCTGCGATCCCAGCGGTGCTTGCGCAGTTCGTCCAACAGGTGGGCGTCGAGTGGCCGACCGTCACTGACGGACAGGTTGGCGCGTACGTGCTCGGGCCGGCGCATGCCGGGGATCACCGTGCTGACGGCGTGGTGGTGCAGGATGAACCGCAGTGACAGCTCCGGCAGAGTCATGCCGGCGGGGAGCAGGTCGTTGAGCCGGTCCGCGCGTTCGACGGTGGGCAGGAGGTTCTCCGGCCCGAAATAGGTTGCCCGCCAATCCTCCTCGGGCCAGCTGGTCTCGGCCGTCAGCGTGCCGGTCAGCCCGCCTTCGTCGAACGGCACTCGGGCGATGATGCCGACTCCGGTGCGTTCGGCGTATCCGAACAGTTCGTCCTCCGGCGCCTGGTCGAAGATGTTGTAGATGACCTGGATGACGTCGATCAGGCCGGTGTCGATGGCACGCAGGCAGTTCGCCGGCTCCCACCGGTTGACGCTGATCCCCACGGCGTCGATGACACCCTCGGCCTTGAGCTCGCAGATGGCGCGTTGCCAGCGCTCGTCGTCGGCCCACCGATCTTCCCAGACATGGAACTGCATCAGGTCGATCCGGTCCGTGCCCAGGTTCTTTAGGCTCCGGTACGTGTACTCACGGATGTGGTCAGCCGGGAACACGTCGGCCAGCGTGTCCGACCCCCGCGGCGGCCACTCCCGGTTCTTCGGCGGTACCTTCGTCGCCAGGTAGATCCGCTGGTCGGGGTGCTCACGCTTCAGCCGGCCCAGCATCTGCTCGCTGACACCCCGGCCGTACACCCACGCGGTGTCGAAGAGGTTGCCGCCCAGCTCGAGCGCCAGGTCCAGGCACCTGGGCGCCGTCTCGTAGTCCCAGCCGGTGAAGCCGCCTGGGCCGCCGCCGATGCCCCACATGCCGTATCCGACCTCGCTGACCTGCCAGCCGAGTCGCCCCATCGTCCGGTATCGCATCAGGCACTCCTCATCGCCAGCGACCCGCGCCCGGCCAGCCATCGCCGGTACGCTTCGATCGCCTTGCCGGGCGGCTCGTCAGCCACGCCCCGCCGCACGTCGAACCGCTGGCACTCGTCGCGCCGGAAGAGTCGCGGGTTGTCCACGAGCAGTTCCGTGAGTCGGGGCCGGTCGGGCACGCGAGTGACCAGCTCGAGCAGCGTCGCCAGCTCAGGAGTGCCCGGATCGGTCGCGGCGGCCCGCAGCCGTGCCAGGAACTCCGGCTCGGGCACTCGCTCCAGGGGCTCGAGCACGTCGGACAGGCACACGCTGTCAGGGTGGAAGACGTGCAGCGTCCGGCCGACGACCTCGCGGTCGAACAACCCGCCGACCAGCCGCGCCGCGACCTGGTCGACCGGCGAGTAGTCCACGTGGATCGGCACGTCGGGGCACGCGCCGAGGCGCTGGAACGCGGTCAGCAGCAGGTGGGTGAGTGCACGCCGGTTGGGATATCCGTTGTCCGCGGCTGGCATGACCTCGCCGAGCCGCCAGATCGTCACCGACGCACCCCTGCGGCGGGCCTCTACCAGCATCCGTTCGGCGACCCACTTCGACCGGCTGTATCCGCTGGCCGGCGCGATTGCCCGCGCCGGGTCGAAGGTCTCCGCGAGCGGCTCGGCGTGCCGCATCGCCTGCCGGTCCAGCACGCCGAGCGTCGACACGTGGTGCAGCGGCTTCGGCCTACCGGTCATCGCCAGCCTCAGCATCTCGGCGGTGCCGAGCACGTTGGCCGGCCGGTGCGTGCGGTAGTCGAACAGGAAGTTGACGAGCGCGCCATTGTGCAGAACCACGTCGGTTTGCGCGGCGATCCGGGCCCAGTCGGGTGGGTCGAGGCCAAGGCCCGGCTGGTCCAGGTCGCCCGCGCAACCAGCCAGGCGCGCCGCGAAGCGGTCCCGCCACAGCCCCTGGTCCCGGAGGGAGTCGATGACGCGGGCGCGGGCCGCGGAATGGTCCGCGGCCCGACACAGGCACAACACGCGCACGTCTGTCGAGGCGAGAAGCTGGTGTACGACGCGGGTGCCGACGAAACCGGTGGCACCGGTGACGAGGACGCCGTCCGGCGGCCGCCCCAGGACTGCCGGCCGGACCTCGATGTCCGCCGGTAGCGCGGCGTCGGACTCCATGAGGGCGGTGTCGTCGTGGTCGGTCTGCGGCCCGAGGCGCAGCCGCTGCTCCAGCAGTGCGGCCAGCGCTGCGGCGGTGGGGTGGGTAAATAGGTCCTGCACACCCACGATGACACCGAGTGCGGCACGCAGGTCCAGGACGACCGAGAGCGCCCGGATAGAGTCGCCGCCCAACGCCATGAAGTCGGCGTCGGCGGCCGACGGCGGGGCACCCAGCGCGGCCCGGAACGCCCGCGTCACCTGTGCGAGGAGGTCGATGCCGGCCGGGGCGCCGGTCGACGCGTCGGCGCCGCCGGCCAGCGTGCTGTCCACGAACCGCTGCAGCGCGCGCCGATCCACCTTGCCGGTATCGGTTAACGGCAGCTCTGGCAGCACGAAGCAGTACCGCGGCAGGCTGGTTCGAGGTAGTACCTGCGCCAGGTGCGCACGCAGCGCCTCGACGGTCACCCCGTCGACACCGGCAGCCACGACCGCCACCGACCTCTCGGTGCCGTGCCGCGTGACCAGCGCCTTCGCTCGGCGTACCCCCGAACAGCGCTGCGCCGCGAGCTCGATCTCGCCCAGTTCGATGCGTACGCCACCGACCTTCACCTGCTGGTCGCGCCGGCCGGCGAAGAACAGCCGGCCACGCCGGTCGACGTAACCGAAGTCGCCGGTGCGGTACAGCAGGTCGCCCGGGATCTGCGGGAACGGGTTGGGGACGAACGCCTGCGCCGTGCGCTGGGGGTCGCCGAAGTAGCCGGTGCCCAGGCAGGCGCCGCCGATGGCGATCTCGCCGGTGACCCCCCGCGGCAGCGCGTGCAGCCGCTCGTCGACCACGACCGCATAGCAGTTGTCGATCGGTAGGCCCAGCGGGATCCGATCCCCGTCGGCCGCCTCGATCCGGTGGAACACCATACCGATCGAGGCCTCCGACGGTCCGTACCCGTTGGTGACGCCGAGTCCGGGCAGTAGCTCACGCAGCCGGTGCACGGCCCGTGGGCCGATCTCCTCACCGCCGACCACGAGGTGCCGCAGCGAGGAGATCCGGCCCAGCGCCTCCGGGTCATCATCCACTATGGACACCAGGGCGTTGAGGATGCCGGGCACGAAGTCGGTCATCGTGACGCCGTACGTCGCGATCGTGTCGATGGTGTGTTCCAGGTCGAGGAACTCCCCCTGCACCGGCACGACCGCGTGGCCGCCGGTCGTCATCGGCCAGAACAGTTGCCACAACGACGAGTCGAAGGTGTGCTTGCTGTTCTGTAGCACCACGTCCGCACCGGCCGCGCGGAAGTACCGCGTCATGAATCGAAACCGGTTCGTCAATCCGCGATGGACGTTCATGGCGCACTTGGGAGTGCCGGTGGTGCCCGAGGTGAAGACGCCGTACACCAGCTCGTCCGGAGCAGCCTCGATCGCCGGCCGTTGGGTACTGGGCCCGATCGCGTCGACATTCACGTCCTCGGCGCTCAGCACGAGCCGCGGGGACAGCACGTCGAGCGAGGCGCGTAGCCGGTCGGCGGGCCACGCCGGGTCGATAGGTACGAACGCCGCACCCAGCTTCATCAACGCCAGGTAGGACAGCGGCAGCTCCAGGCTGTTGACCATCATGACCGGCACGACGTCGCCTCGGCGTACGCCCCGCTCGGCGAGCTCGTACGCTACCCCGTTCGCCAGCTCGTCGACCTGCCGGTACGTCAGCGTCCGGCCGGCGTACGACAGCGCCGGCCGGTCCGGTCCTCGGTCGACCTGTTCCTCGATGATCGCCGGGACCGGCCGGTATGGCCCGTGGTCCACAGCCCGCCCGACGAACCAGCCCGCTGCGGCCTCCCGCGTCCTCATTGCGCTCTCCCTGCGTTGGCGGCTATCGATGCCCGGAGCGGCGAGAGCGGCGCGGCCAGGTGGCGCGTTGCCCGCGGTCCGGACGAGCCGGTCACCAGCGCCGCCAGCAGCTCGGCAACGGCCGGCGCGACCTGGAAGCCGTATCCGCCGAGTCCGGCCAACCAGAAGAATCCCGTTGCTCCGGATGCCTCACCCACGACGGGTGTGTCGTCGGGCGCCGTGGTGCGAAGACCCGCCCAGCGATGACAGACCCGCGCGACCTGCACCGTGGTTACCTCCTCGAACCGCGCCACCGCACGGGCCACGTCGAGATCGTCGGGGCGGACGTCGTGGGGCGCCACCGGGGTCGCGTCGGCGGGCGAGACAAGCAGCCCGCCCGACTCCGGCTTGAAGTAGAAGGTTTCGGTGACGTCGGCAACCATCGGCCAGCGGTCGACCGCGCGCCGGTCCGGCGCCGGAATGATCGCCGCGGTACGGCGCAGCGGGCGCAAGCCCAGCGCAGCGATACCGGCCATCCGGGCGACCTCGTCGGCCCAGGCGCCAGCAGCGTTGACGATGACCGGAGCGGCGAACGGACCGTTGGTGGTGCTCGCGTGCCACAGACCCGACCGTCGATGAAGCGCGGTCACCCGGGCCCGCGTGACGACCTGGACGCCGCGCAGCATGCGGTGATGCGCGCCGGCCGTGTCGATATCAAGCCCCGCGGCCTTGAACATCGCGCGGCCGTACCAGCCCGGCCGCACGATTGGGCATAGCCGCTGGACCTCGTCGAGAGGTAGCTCGCGCGCCGGCAGCGGGGCGGTCAGGCCGTCCGCGAGGGCCTGCGCGAACTCCTTCTCGGCGCCATGCGGCGCGAGCGCGACAACGCCGCGGGGGGTGAGCAGATCCGCCCAGCATGCCTGGCTGGCGGCGGTCAGCGCCCGCACCACGCGGTTGCCGTAGTACGCCGAGAACAGCCCGGCAGACCGGCCCGTGGCGTGGTACCCGGGTGCGGCCTCGGCCTCCAGTACGGTCACCTCGCCGTGGACCGACAGGAAATGGGCCGCGGCGGCGCCGGCGATGCCACCACCCAGTACCAAGAAATCCGTCATGCTCACCCCCGGGGCCCGGGCGAGCATAACATGCATACATTTAGCTATATGATTTGGATGGCCGGCCGATCAAGGCGGAGCCGTAGCTATTGGCGGGCGGTCGGGGCCGTCGCAGGGTCAGCCTCCCCGGGACCGACCGGAGAGGTACCGGCCGAGGCAGAGCGGGCCGGCCCGATCGTCGCTGCCGCGACGACCATCGCCAAGACCGTGACGCCGGCCGCGACGGCGAATCCGCGTCCGGCCCCGACCGCCAGGGCGCGGTCGGCGACCTGCGCCGAGCCGGCACCCGAGCCCTCGAGGCTCGCGGCGGCCGCCGCCACCCCGGCCCACGCAACCGTACCGAGGACGGCCAGACCGATGGCGCCACCGACCTGCCGTGCGGCGCTGAACAGGCCGGACGCGAGGCCCGAGTCCTTCTTGTCCACGGCGGCCAGCGCGGTGAGCGTGATCGGCACGGCAACCAGGCCGAAGCCGGTGTAGGTGACCACCGTGGGCATCAGCATGCCGGTCACGTCGCCGCCCGAGTGGTCGATCCGCGACAGCCACGCGAGGCCGGCGGCCGCGACGGCGAGCCCGGTCAGAATCAACGCACGTGGGCCGGTCCTGGCGACGACCTGCGAGCTGACCTTTGCACCGCCCATGAGCAGCAGGGACAGCGGGACGTAGACAACGGCCGTCTGCAGCGCCGTGTAGCCCCAGACCCGCTGCAGGTAGAGCGTCAGGAAGAAGTAGACGCCGAACATCGCCGCGTTCTGTAGCACGACTACCAGATAGGTACCGGCGCGCTGCCGGTCGGCGAAGAATCGCAACGGCACCAACGGATCCCGGCTGCGGCGCTCGATGAGCAGGAACGCGGCGCCGAACACCAGCGCCGCACCGAGCGTGCCCAGCACCAGCGGGTCGGTCCAGTGCGCGACGCCCTGCGCGTCGGTTGCCGCGGTGATGAAGCCGAACACCAGCAGGGTCACGCCGAGCGTGCCAGTGAACGCGCCAGGCAGGTCGAACCGCCCGCGACGGCGCTCGGTCTCCCGCAGTGCCCATGGCGCCAGCGCCAGGACGAGCAGGCCTATCGGCACGTTGATGAACATCACCCAGCGCCAGGACAGGTAGGTGGCGATGACGCCGCCCACGACCAGTCCGAGCGGGCCGCCGATCCCGGCGATCGCGGCGAACGCCCCGAGCGCCTTGTTGCGTGGCGGCCCCTCCGGGAATGTGGTGGCGATCAGCGCCAGCGCGGCCGGTGAGGCCGCGGCCGAGCCGACGCCTTGGCCGGCCCGGCACACGAGTAACCACCATGGGGTGGGCGAGAGGCCGGCCAGCAGCGAGGCGACGGTAAATACGACCAGCCCGGCAACGAACGTGCGCCGCGGACCCAGGATGTCTCCGGCCCGCCCACCGAGCAGCAGGAGCCCGCCGAACGTGACCGAGTAGGCCGTGACCACCCACTCCAGGCCGGAGCCGGAAAACCCCAATGATCGCTGGATATTGGGCAGCGCGACGTTGACGACCGTGGCGTCGAGCAGGAACAGCAGCTGGGCGGCCGAGATGGTCAGCAGAGCGAGCCGGTGCCGCGGCTGTGCCTCCTCGGTCTCGGCGACGGTCGCCGGTGCGAGTCCGGGTCCGCTCATGGCCGCGCGGAGTGGGCAATTTCCAGCCGCCTGCGCAGCGGTTGGCGCAGCACCTTTCCGAGGGCGTTCTTCGGCAGTTCCCAGACGAACTGCACGCGGTCGGGCCAGAGCACGGCGGCCATCTGCTCGCTGCGCAGATGGTCGTGGAGCTCCTGCAGGGTCGGTGGGCTGCCGGCCGGGACCACGACCGCGCACACCAGGTCGGTGCCGGGAACCGCGGGGTCCGGGTAGCCGACCAGGGCAACGTCGGCGATCGACGGATGGCGCAGCAGGACGGTCTCCACCTCCAGCGTCGACACCTTCTGGCCGGTGGCCCGGGTGATGAGGTCCGACCGCCGTCCGGTGATCCGGATGCCGCCCCGGCCGTCGTCCCGGGCCAGGTCGCCGGTGTCGAACCAGCCGTCCGCGTCCACCCAGCCGTCGTAGAGCTCGCGCTGGTTGAGATAGCCGAGGCATTGTGAGGCACCACGGACCAGCAACCGGCCGGCGCCCGTACCCGCGTCGGCGTCGATGTCGGCGTCGACGTCGTCGATCGTGGCGATGCGAACCTGCATCCAGGGCATCGAACGCCCGTCGCTGTGTGCCCCCCAGCCTTCCGGATCCTCGGGGTGGGTGACGGTGACCGCACCGTTCTCGGTCATCCCCCACAGCGTGTGCAGGGGCACGTCGAACACGTCGCGGACCTGGGCGATCAGGTCCGGTTGGACCGGTGCCGAGCCGGACACGATGCGCTTGAGGCTGCTGGTGTCGCGCGGTTTGCCGCGTTGAGCGTCGAGCAGGTTGGTCAGGTAGCTCGGCGACGCGTACGCCCAGGTGATCCCGTGCCGCTCGACGAGGTCGAGGAGAAGCTCCATGTCGGTGTTCGTGTCCTGCATGACGCAGGTGGCGCCGAGCAGCACCGGCGTGAACCCGGCGTACGTCGCGCCGGCCATGTGGGTCATGTAGTTCGGGATGGACACCACGTCGTCGGCGGTAAGCCGGTGCGGGTCGGACACCGTGCGGACCGCCGCGTAGAGCGTGTTGTGGCTGTGCACCACGCCCTTCATCAGGCCGGTCGTGCCGGACGTGTAAATCAACAAGGCGGGGTCGTCCGGGCCGACCGGGGAGGGCCAGGTCGCCGGATCGCTCGCTCCGGCCGCAGTGCCGGCGCCGGGCGCTCCGTCGCCGAACACCTCGCCGAAGCTCAACGCTCCGGTTGGCGCCGCGTCGCCGATCACCACGCGGTGCTCGAGGCTGTCCGGTGCGACCTCGGCGAGGCGGGC
Source organism: Micromonosporaceae bacterium (assembly GCA_016880465.1). Classification (GTDB taxonomy): domain Bacteria; phylum Actinomycetota; class Actinomycetes; order Mycobacteriales; family Micromonosporaceae; genus EFPC-2. The sequence continues at coordinate 4,615 of JAEHDK010000235.1, read as the reverse complement.
AGCGTAGTCGGCGTCCCGGAACGTGTCGACAGTGATGCAGACCTTGGCCTTGCTCTCCGTCAGCACGAAGGCCAACTCCCGGCCGCCCAGCACCGGGATCACCGGCGAGGGGACTGCTCCGATCCGGCCGCAGGCCAGGTAGAGCGGGGTAAGCATCCAACGATTCGGCAGGTAGAGCACGACGACGTCACCGCGCCCGACACCGAGCCGCACCAGAGCTCCGGCGAAGCGCTCGACGGCCGCCGCGAGCTCGCCGTAGGTGAGCGTACGCGCATGCGAGCCGGCCTCGTACGCGACGATGGCCGGGTGATCGGCGCGCGAGCGGGCCAGGTCGTCGAGATCGTCGAGGAACGTCGACCCTCGCCACCAGGCCGCCTCGTAATAGCTGCGCGCCTGGTCCGGCGCCGGAACGCGGATCGTGTCCCACATCGTCGCGACCTCCGTGGCCGACCAAGCTGCCGCGGAGCTGAAGCGCACGGTAGGGCACCGCTTGCCCAACTCAGGGCACGGGCATCGATTTGACAATGTTCGAAGTCTAGCCGGACAATTGCGTTCGTCAATGAACTGCGACGAACATTCCGCGGCCCGCTGAGGTCGCGGCCGGTCGCGCGGCGGTTATCCGGGGGGCTCACGGTGAAAGTTGGCGTGCTGGCCTGGGACTACGGTGCCGAGGACCCCGACTCGCCCGGCTTGGCGGAGATGGGCCGCGAGCGGGGCCACGACACGCGGCTGTTCACGCTGGACGAGATCACCTACGCCCCGGCCGGTCAGCACGTCGAGGTACGGTTGGCGGGCGATCCCGCCCCATCGTTCGACGCGATCATCTCGCGCGCCAACCTCTACGGCGACTGGCGCGGCAGCCGCACGGACGGTTGGCCGGACCGGCTCGAGCGGCTGACCATGCTCAGCAACGTCCCCGGGCTGCCCGTCTTCGACCCGGTGGACGCCTGGTTCGCCGGCTACAGCAAGTTTCTCAACGCCCAGCGGCTCGCCGCCGCGGGCCTTCCGGTTCCGCTGACCCGATCGGCCACCACGCTCACCGACGTCGCGACGGCCGTCGAGGAGTGGGGCGTCGCCATCGTCAAGCCATCATTTGGCTTGCGCGGCATCGATGTCGAGCGCATCACCGACCTGCCGGCCCAGTCCGACAGGGTGCGGGAACTGCTCGCCGCCTACGGGACCCTGGTGTGCCAGACCTACCACCCCACCGAGTACGGGGAGTACCGGATCACCGTCGCCGGCGAGGTAGCGCCGATCAACATACTCAAGCTCCCACCCGCCGGTTCCTGGCGGTGCAAAACCCTGGAGGGGGCGAGTTTCGAGCGGTTCGATCCGCCGGCCGACCTGCTGGAGCTGGCGTTCCGCGCCACCCGCGCGATGGGTCTGACGCTCGCCGGGCTGGACATCCTGCCCACCCGCGACGGGTACGTGATCCTCGAGGTCAACCCGATCGCCGGGTTCCTCGACATTTTCGGCCCGGAGCCACGGCGTCAGGCACTGGCCGGCGTCTATGAGTGGGTGGAAAAGCACGCAGGTTGACCGCTCCGATCCGAGCAGGCAGGTGCCGGCCGCATCGCAGTGGACCATCCCGCACCCCGGCAGGCCAGGCCGATTCCGGACCGACCGGGCGCGGGCGAGGGAACTGGCGCCATCCGGTGCGGGTGTCGCGACAGTTCCCGTCGGCGTTACCCGGTGGTAACTTCCCGATTGGGAGACTGGGGGCAGATCATGGCAGGCATCGACCGGCAACACGTCCATGTCGCGATCATCGGTGCGGGATTCGGCGGCCTCGGCGCCGCGATCCGGCTCACCCGCGAGCTGACCACCGACGTCCTCGTGTTCGAGCAGGCGGCGGATGTCGGCGGTACGTGGCAGGCCAACACGTACCCGGGTTGCGCCTGCGACGTGCCGTCCCACCTGTACTCGTACTCGTTCGCGCTCAATCCACAGTGGACACGGTCGTTCTCCGGTCAGGCCGAGATCTGGGACTACCTGCGCGCGTGCGTCGACCGGTACGGGCTGCGCGAGCACCTGCGCCTGGGCCACCAGGTGCGGGCCGTGTCCTGGGACGAGGAGCGCAACCGGTGGCTGGTCGACACGTCCCGCGGCGACTACAGCGCGAATATCGTGATCTCCGCGGTCGGCCCGCTCTCCGAGCCGGCCATCCCGAAGCTGCCGGGGCTGGAGACCTTCGCCGGTACGGCGTTCCACTCGGCCCGGTGGAACCACGACCACGACCTGACCGGCCGGCGCGTCGCCGTCATCGGTACGGGTGCCTCAGCGATCCAGTTCGTGCCCGAGCTCCAGCGCCGGGTGGCGCGACTCGTCGTGTTCCAGCGCACCGCGCCGTGGATCATGCCACGCCGGAACCGGGTCATCGGCCGGGCGGCGCACCGGCTCTACCGCGGCTGCCCGCCGGTGCAGCGGTTCATCCGTGGCGCGGTCTACTGGACGGCCGAGCTCTCCGCGGCCGCGTTCCTCCACCCACCCCTGATGCGGGTCGGCCAGGCCGTGGCGCGCCGGCACCTGGCCCGCTCGGTACCGGACGAGACGCTGCGGGCCAGGCTCGTCCCCGACTACACCATGGGCTGCAAGCGGGTGCTGCTGTCCAACGACTACCTGCCCGCGCTCGGCCGGGACAACGTGACCCTGGTGACCGAGCCCATCCGCGAGATCACCCCGGACTCGGTGGTCACCGCCGACGGCACCGAGCACCGGGTGGACACGCTCGTGTTCGGTACCGGGTTCCACGTGACCGAGCAGTCCTGGGCGCGGTTCATCCGGGGCCGGGGCGGCCAGACGCTGGCCGAGGCCTGGGCCGGCAGCCCGAAGGCGTACCTCGGCACGACCGTGGCCGGCTTCCCCAACCTGTTCCTGCTGCTGGGCCCGAACACCGGCCTCGGGCACAACTCGGTCGTGTTCATGATCGAGGCACAGCTCGACCACATCATGAGCGCGCTGCGGCACCTGGACCGCGCCGGCGCCGCAACCGTCGAGCCGAAGCCGGCGGCTCAGGCGGCGTTCGTGTCCGAAGTGGACGCTCGGATGCGGGGCACGGTGTGGCTGCGCGGCGGTTGCCACAGCTGGTACCTGGACGCCACCGGGCGCAACTCGACCATCTGGCCGAGCTTCAGCTGGCGGTACCGGCGGCGCGCCCGCCGGTTCGATCCGGCCGCGTACGAGGTGACTTCCGCCGGGGCCCGGCAATGAGGCGGCCACTGGCCGGGTCGGTCGTCCTGGTCACCGGCGCCGCCCGCGGCATCGGAGCGCATACCGCCCGGCTGGCCGCTGCCCGGGGTGCCCGGGTCGCCCTGCTCGGCCTGGAACCCGACCTGCTGTCCGCTGTGGCCGCTGAGCTGCCGGGCGGCCCGCATGCCTGGTACGAGTGCGACGTCGCCGACCAACCCGGCCTCGACCGGGCGATAGCGTCCACTGTGGAGGTGCTTGGTGGCATCGACACCGTGGTGGCCAACGCCGGCGTGGCCAATCTGGGTACGGTCGCCGTCGGCCCGGTCGACGCGCTGGTGCGTACGATCGAGGTGAACCTGATCGGCGTGGTCCGGACGGTCAGCGCGACGCTGCCCCAGGTCACCGCGCGGCGCGGGTACTACCTGTTGATCTCGTCCGCGGCCGCGTTCACCGTACTGCCCGGCATGGCGGCGTACTGTGCCGCCAAGGCCGGTGTCGAGCAGTTCGGCAACGCGCTGCGGCTGGAGGTGGCGCACACCGGCGTACGGGTCGGCACGGCCCATCCGTCCTGGGTGGACACGGACCTCGTCCGGGACGCCGCCGCTGACCTGCCTACGTTCCGGGAGCGCCTGCGCCGGCTGCCGCCACCGCTCAACCGGTACACCACAGTGGACAGCTGCGCCGGTGCCCTGGTCGACGCGATCGAGCGGCGGCGCCGGCGGGTCTACGTACCGCGGTCGGTGGCCGCCGTCTCCGCACTGCGTACGGTCGCGCTCGGCCCGGCCGTGGGCGCCGCCCTGCGCCGGGCGGCGCGGACCGGCGTGCCGGCGATGGAGGCGGAGCTGCGGGCGGTCGGGCGCAGCTTCGGCGTGCACAGTACGGGCTCCGGGGCGGGGTAGCCGGTGGACCTCGCATACGAGCGGCGCGGCACCGGTAGCCCGCTGGTGCTGCTGCACGGCATCGGGCACCACTGGCGGGCCTGGCTGCCGGTGCTGGACCGGCTGGCCGCCGTGCACGACGTCATCGCGGTAGACCTGCCCGGCTTCGGCGCCTCGCCGGTGCCGCCGCGCGGCGCACCGGCGTTGATGTCGGACGTGGTGGCCGATGTCACCGCCTTCTGCACGGCCCTGGGCCTGGACCGCCCGCATGTCGCCGGCAACAGCCTGGGCGGCGCGATCGCGCTCGAGCTCGCGGTGGCCGGGCGGGCCCGTTCCGCCACCGCGCTGTCCCCGGCCGGGTTCTGGCGCCCGTGGGAGCGCCGGTGGGGCCTGGGAGTGCTGCGGTTGCACCGGCTCTGCGCCCGGTTGCTGCCCGCGCCGGTACTGGCTGCCGCGCTGCGGGTACGGCCGATCAGGTCGCTGGCGTTCGGCATGATCGTGGCCCGCCCGGCCCTGGTGCGCGCGGCGGCCGCGCGCGACGACGCCTG
>JAEHDK010000234.1 GCA_016880465.1 Micromonosporaceae bacterium | reverse complement strand
GCTGGCTCGGCGACGCGGACCCGACCAGCCGGCGGACGATCGAGGTGCTGCTGGCCGACGAGGAGGACCACGCCGACGACCTGCGCAGCCTGCTCCAGAAGCTGCCCGGATAGGCAGTCTCTTAGCCGGCGGCCAGGCACTCGACCGGCAGCGTGAACCACCGCAGCCGGTCGAACGCGTCGGCTACCCCGGCACCGCCGGACCCGCCGCCGACCGCGGCCGGCGCGTTGTGCGCCGCGAAGATCACCCGCGCTGCCCGCAGGTATCCGGGCAGTACGCCGGCCGATACCCGCCGCCGGCCGCCACCGGTCACACGGTGCATGTCGTACCGCAGGCCGGTCCGTACCGGCGGCGCGGCGCGATGCCGCCACAGCCCGGTCGCGGGATCGAAGTGGTAATCCGGTAGCAGCCGTGCGGCGTGCGTCGCCGTCAGGTGTACGGCCGCCCACGAGGTACTCGAACTCTTCCTCATTCATGGTCTGCCCGACCCAGCGCGCCGGATGTCACGCCGTACGCGCGCATCGCCGAGGCGGGTGATCCGGTGCCAACCCAACCGACTGCCCACCAGAGCGGTGGCGCTGGACTGGAGGACGACCAGGTACATCAGCTGCCGGTACACCACCTGCTGCAGCGGGAGTGTCCACAGTGGTCCGTAGCGCTCGCCGTCCAGATGCAGCGCGTACGCCGCGCCGAGCGCCTGGAGGGCGGCGAACCCGAGCCACACCGCCGCGACCTGCCAGATCGGCAGGAAGACCAGACCGTAGAGGGCGTACGCGTCGATGGCCGGCGCGCACAGCGGCAGCAGGAGCTGGAACAGCAGCAGGTAGCTCAGGCCCCGCCGGCCCAGCCGGCCCGCCGCACCCCGCTCGACGATCGACCGCCGGTGCTTCCACATCGCCTGCATCGTGCCGTAGCACCAGCGGTACCGCTGCTGCCAGAGCTGGCGCAGCGTGGCCGGCGCCTCGGTCCAGGCGATCGCGGAGTCCTCGTACACCACCCGCCAGCCGGCCCGGATGACGGCCATCGTGAGGTCCGTGTCCTCGGCCAGCGTCGCGGCCGATACGCCACCCGTGTCGGCGAGTGCCTCGTGCCGGAATGCACCGATCGCGCCCGGCACGGTCGGCATGCACTCACCCAGGTCGAGCATCCGCCGGTCCAGGTTGAAGCCCACCACGTACTCGAGGTGCTGCCATCGGCCGATGAGCCCGTGCCGGTTGCCGACCTTGGTGTTACCGCTGACCGCGCCGACGTCCGCGGCCACGAAGGGCTGGACCAGCCGGCCGATGGCATCGGGGGCGAGGACCGTGTCCGCGTCGACGAAGACCAGCAGGTCGCCGCGGGCATGCGCGATGCCGGTGTTGAGCGCGGCCGGCTTGCCGGCGTTGTGCTGCTGGACGACCCGTACGCCCGGCAACCCGAGCCGGTACACGATCCCGGCGGTGTCGTCCGTGGAACCGTCGTCCACGACGATCACCTCCAGCCGGGGGTAGTCGTTGCGCGCGAGCGATCGGACGGTCGCCGCGATGGTGGCCGACTCGTTGTACGCCGGCACGACGACCGACACGGGACCGAGATAGCGCAGCGGCCGGCCCCGGCGCCGCCGCTCCCGGCGCACGTGGACGCGCGCGCTGAAGACCTGCAGCGCCAGGCGTAGCAGGGCCAGCCCGAGCGCGATCTGCAGGAGCACCGTGGTCACGCCGGCCACCCAGCGGCTGGTCGCCTGGGTCCAGCGCAGCGCGTCGCCGCGAAGCCGGTCCGCGGTACCGGCGGCGACGGTGCCGTCCGGCAGGCCCAGCCCTTCGGCGACGGTCGTGAAGCGGTAGCGTCCGGCCAACTGGGTCAGCAGCGTGTCGAGCGCCGCCACGGTCTGCGACCGGTCGCCGCCGCCGTCGTGGAGTAGCACGACCCCGCCCGCGCCCTCGGCGGGCGTGGCGGCGCTGACGATCTGCGCGATCCCGGGTCGCCGCCAGTCCTGCGGATCCAGATCGGAAAGGACGATCCGGTAGCCGGCCCGGCCCACGTCGAGCAGGGCCGCATAGTCCGCGGCGGTGATCGCGGCCGGCTCGCTGGAGTACGGCGGCCGCATCGCCGTCGCCTCCCGGCCGGTGGCCCCGGCGATCGCGTTGCGGGCGAGGGTCAGCTCCAACTGGCGCCGCCACCCGGGGATGATCGCGAGGTTGGCGTGGGTGAACGTGTGCGAGCCGAGCTCGTGGCCCTCCGCCAGGATCCGGCGCGTCAGCTCGGGGTACGCGTTGACCCGGGTCCCGATGACAAAGAACGTGGCGTGGGCGTGGTGCTTGGCCAGCATGTCCAGGATGCGTGGCGTCCACTCCGGGTCGGGGCCGTCGTCGAAGGTCAACGCGATCGTGCCGGCCGGCATCCCGCGGCTGGTGACCTTGCCGTCGCGGTCCAGGGTCAACACCGGCCCGGCGCCCGTCACCTCGGCCGGCGCGGCGGCCGGGTGGGCGGGCACCCGCGGCGCACTGCGGCCGTCCGCGCCCACCTGCCGGACATAGCCGTTGAACCCGAGCTCGGCGAGGAGTACGAGCATCCAGAGCAGCAGGAGGAACCAGTGCGCGCGGGGACCGGCACCCCGACGGCGTCTCGCCACCGTTACCTGGGGCTCTTCGAGGGCCGCGGCCGGCCAAGGCCGGGCGGCGCGGTCGGGGCGTTGCCGTGACTGGGCAGTGAGCTCGACGGCACGGACGGTTGTGTGCCGGTAGCCGTCGAAGCGGGCGACCGTATCGGACCCGACCCGGGCACCGCCGGCGAGGCCGGACCGGGCTGCGGAGTCCGCGTCTGCACCTCCGGCCGACCGAGGTCCGGCAGCATCGGGAGGTGCAGCGGCGAACTGCCGAACAAACCGGCCAGCAGCATGGCCAGGCTCGCCATGAGGCCGGCCGCCAGTCCTGCTCCGAGGATCCGGGCGAGCCTACGGCGCCGACCCGAGCCGTCGACGAAGACCGGCTCAGGCTTGAGGTGATGAGCGCCCGGCACCCGGGTTCGCCTCCTTCTGTGTGGCAGGTCCGAGTCTAGGGGAGCCGCCGGGCATCGGGCGGGAGGCCCAGGGTAGGCATCCGTCCTGTCGCCCGGTCCGTCGCGGGTCTGGCGGTCGACGGCCGCCGCCGATCACTTACCAGCGGCGCGATCGGGTGGCGCGTTGAAGGGGGCCGGCGGCGACCGGCTCGGCTGACCGCTGGGGTGGACGGTCGGCGGACTGCTGGGGCGGGTGGTC
>JAEHDK010000233.1 GCA_016880465.1 Micromonosporaceae bacterium | reverse complement strand
GGGCCTGGCCCGAGGATCGCGGTACCGGTGGCGGTGCCGCCCGGCGCGGTCAGCCGTACCGTCACCCGGCCGTGGTCGACGGTGACGGTTGCCTGCTGCCGGACGGTTGCGCGCATGGCGACGTAGACCCTACCGGGGCCGAACCGGCAGCGCACGGTCTCCTCGACGAGCCGGACCCGGCGCATCGAGCGGTCAGCTGCCGGTGCTCTGGTACCGGCGTAACCCGGCGCGCCAGACCAGCGCGCCCGCCGCCACCGCGAGCACCCCGGCCAGCGGGCTGGCGTACGCCAGGAACGGGTGCCCGGCCTGCTGGGCCCGGCCGACCAGGGCGAGCACCGGGTAGTAGTTGAGGAAGGCGAACGGCAGCACGAAGGTGACCAGCCGCACGAACCAGGTACCGAAGATGTGGGCCGGGTAGTGCTGCACCACCTCCTGCAACTGCAGTGTCCCGTACCCGAAGACCTGTGACTCGACGGTCCAGAACGCCAGGCTGGACAGGCCGAGCACGATCCCGGTCAGGACGGCCGAGCCGCCCAGGATCGACAGCACCAGGATCGCCAACCGGCCGGGCGTCCAGGTCAACCCGAGCCGGTCGGCGGCCAGCACGATGCCGACCAGCCCGGTACCCAGGTGGTGGATCAGGTTGCGGTAGTGGAACTCCTTGCCCAGCATCTGGACCAGCGGCGAGACCGGGCGGACCAGCATCTGGTCGAGCGTGCCGTCCCGCACGTACGTGTCGATCAGGTTCAGGTGCAGGGTAAACAGGTTCTGTACGCCCAGCGCGGCCAGGTAGAGCGAGTAGAGCAGCACGACCTCCCAGAGCGTCCAGCCGCCGAGGTTGCTGAACCGACTGAGGATCACGCCGAGCAGGCTCAGGTCGACCACGTTCAGGAACACCACCGCGACCAGCAGCAGCGCCGAGTCGAAGCTGTACACCGTCTGGCTGCGGATGCCCATCTTGAGGAACAGCCAGTAGTGCCCCGCCGCCCGACGAGTTGCCGTGCCTGCGCCCATCCCTCGCCCCTTCCGACTCGACCGCCGGCCCGACCCGTCAGCCGCCCTGTACGACCAGCCGGCGGCGCATCACCGCCCAGGCCCACCGCACCGCCAGGATGAGCAGCCCGAGCCAGACCACCTGGTGCAGCAGGGCCAGTTCCAACCGGGTACCGGTCAGCTCGCCGACGTAGATCGACAGCGGGGTGAAGAAGATCCCCCGGAACGGCAGCACGTCGGCCAGCAGGCGCAGCGGCGCCGGGAAGAACCACAGCGGGATCCAGAACCCGGACAGCAGCGTGAGCACCCCGTGGTACAGGTGCATCACGCCGAGCAGGTTGAGCGTCTTGAGGACCACCAACCCGACCAGGAAGCTGCAGCAGAACAGCATGGCGAAGCTCACCACGAAGCTCAGCACGGCCAGCAGGCCGGCCAGCACGCCCGCCGGGGCGACGGCGCCGCCGAGCACGACGGCCGCGCCGCCGAACGCCGGCACTCCGACCAGCAGCAGGGCGGCCGCTGACTCACCGGTCCAGATCGCGAACAGCTGGAACGGGAACGAGATCGGCCGCAGCAGGTCCCCGGTGATCGTGCCGAGCTGCACCCGGTACGCAATGTAGTAGTGCGGCCCCTTCCACCAGTCCAGGACCTCGCTGGTGATCGCGGCGACCACCCCGTACGCGACCATCTGCGAGCGGCTCACCGGGAACTGGTCGGGGGCCACCGCGTACAGCGTGCGCCAGACGACCACGAACGCGAACACCTTGACCGCCGTGTTCCACAGGTGGGCCCAGTACGCCGCCCGGTACGCCGTCTGCTGCTCGATCCCGTACCGCAGGAAGGCCCGCATCAGGGTGACCTGGCGGCCGACGGTGGCGGTGGCGCTAGACATGGGCCGGCTCGTCCGGCGCACCCGATGCGCCTTCGTAGAGGACCCGCACCACGTCCTCGATGGACGGATCGGTTAGGCGCAGGTCCCGTACCGGGAAACGGTCCAGCAGGTAGCTGGTCACCGCGGCGGCGGCGCCGTCACCGCGCGGCACCTCGAGGGTCAGGTGCCGGCCGTCGGCGGTGGCCGTTGCCCGGGCCTGCGGCACCCGTACCGAGCCGGCGATGTCCTCGGCGAACTCCACCATCACCCGCACGTAGGGCGCGAACCGGTGCAGCGTCTCCTCGACCGAGCCGGCGAACAGCACCCGTCCGCGGTCGATGATCACCAGGCGGTCACAGAGCTGCTCGAGGTCGGCCAGGTCATGGGTGGTCAGCAGCACCGTCACGCCGGATGCCGTGCGGATGTCCTTGATGAACCGGCGCACGTTGCTCTTGACCATCGCATCAAGGCCGATGGTCGGCTCGTCGAGGAAGAGCACGTCCGGTCCGTGCAGGAAGGCCGCGGCCAGGTCGGCCCGGACCCGCTGGCCCAGACTGAGCTGGCGGACCGGGATGTGCAGCAGGTCGGCCAGGCCGAGCAGTTCGGTCAGCGTGTCGAGGGTCGTCCGGTACCGGTCCGGCGGCACCTCGTAGATCGCCCGCAGCAGGGTGAACGTCTCGGCCACGGGCAGGTCCCACCACAGGGCGGTCTTCTGGCCGAACACCACGCCGATGCGGCGGGCCAGCCGGATGCGTTCCCGTACCGGGTCGAGGCCGGCCACCCGTACCGTGCCGCCGTCGGGTACCAGGATCCCGGCCAGGCACTTGACGGTGGTCGACTTGCCGGCGCCGTTCGCGCCGAGATATCCGACGATCTCACCCCCATCGATGTCGAACGAGACGCCGTCCACCGCCTGCCGGGTCTCGTACGCCGGGTGGAACATCCGGGCCACCTTCGCCCGCGCGCCGGAGCCGGGCCGGCGTACCCGGAAGGCCTTGGACAGCTCGCGAACCTCGATCAGCGCCACTCGGGGCTCCTTTCGTACGGCCCGGGTACCACGATCGGCGCGGCGCGCACCGGTTGCGCACCAGACGCGTACCGGGCCGTCAGCACCCGAGCGGCCGGACCTGCACCGCCGGCTCGAACAGCACGGCGCCGCCGCAGGTGGCCACGTCGAGCGGGAACTGGCCGGCCTTGCCGCAGCCGCCCTCGCCACCGCCGGCCGGCCGGTCCTCACCCGACACCGCGCTGACCGCGCCCAGCAGGTCGGCGCTCGACCCGTACAGCAGCACCGGACCGAGCTCACCGGCGAGCCGGCCAGCGCGTACCGCGCAGCTGCCTTGGCTGACCGCCCAGAAGGTGCCGTCGGGCCGGGCGCGCCCGCCGCGGGCGCCGTACAGGTACAGCCCGCGACCGGCCTGCGCCAGCAGGTCGGCGTCGGTGCCGGTACCGCCGACGAAACCGGTACACGTCATCCGAGGGATCGGCGGGTGGCGCCAGGACACCGCCCAGCCGTGGCCGGTCGGCGGCGCCGTGGCCTGGGCCGCCGAGCCGAGCGAGTGCAGCCGGCCGGCGACCGATCCGCGGTCGAGCAGCCGTACCGCGTGCACCGGGCTGCCCTCGTGGTCGACCGGCCCGCACCGGTGCCGGGTCGGGTCGTCGACCACGGTCACCTGCGGGCCAGATCG
>JAEHDK010000232.1 GCA_016880465.1 Micromonosporaceae bacterium | reverse complement strand
GGGCGTGGCCGCTGCGGAACTGCGCGCCCGCTACACCGACCAGGCCGCAGAACTTCGCGAGCGTGCCGATGACTTCCCCGCCCTGCTCGGGCTGCACGCCGACCTGGTGGCGCGGGTTGTGTCTCTCGTTACCGACACGGCCGCGATTACTTGATGGGCGCGGGACCGTTGTTCCTCCTGGGTACCCAGCTACAAAGACGCTGCCACGCGCAACTGCACCGTGGGCCGCGGTCGATCGGAGTACGGTCGGCGGTTAGTACACGTGGCATGTCCGAGTCCGGGGGCCCAGTGTTCGGTGATGTAGTGCGGGCGTACCGGCGACGGCTGGGTATGACACAGGAAGAGCTGGCGGACAAGACCGGCCTGAGCGTTCGCGGGATCGGGCGGATCGAGGCGGGTCGGATCGCGTTGCCACGGGCGCGCACGCTGCGATTGCTCGCCGACGCGTTCGGGCTCGCCGGTGGCGAACGAGACAGGTTCTGTCATGTTGTAGAGTCGAAGGCGTCGTCCGCGTTAGCCCGGCTGGGGCCGGCACAGTTGCCGACCTACCTGGAAGCGTTTGTGGGCCGCACCGAGCAGCTTAGTCGGCTCGACGCGATGCTGCCCGTATCCAGCCGGCACGATAGCGCGTCCATGGTCATCGCGATCGACGGACCTCCCGGGGTCGGCAAGACCACGCTGGCGGTCCGCTGGGCACACCGGGTCGCTGACCGTTATCCCGATGGGCAGCTATACGTCAATCTGCGCGGCTTCGACGGCGGCGGCCCTCCGGTTGAGGCCGCCTGGGCCCTGCGTGGATTCCTGCACGCCCTCGACGTGGCACCGCAGCGAATCCCGGCCGACCTGGACGCACAGGCCGCCCTGTTCCGCAGCCTACTCGCCGGCCGTCGGATGCTCATCGTGGTGGACAACGCCCGCGATAGCGCCGCGGTCCGCCCGCTGTTGCCCGGCGCGCCCGGCTGCCTGGTCCTGGTGACCAGCCGCAACCAGCTCACTGGCCTGATCGCCGCCGATGGTGCTCACCCCCTCAAGGTCGACCTATTCACCGATGCCGAAGCTGCGCAGCTGCTCGCCCACCGGATCGGCAACGATCGCGTGGCCGCCGAGCCTGCTGCCGCCGAGGAGATCATCCGCCACTGCGCCGGGCTTCCGCTCGCGCTGGCCATCGTGGCGGCTCGCGCGCTCGTCCACCCTCAGCTCCGCATCGAGCCGCTGGCCCACGAGCTGCGCGATGCCGCAACCCGCCTGGACGCACTTAGCACCGGCGACCCGGCGACCGACGTCCGCGCCGTGTTGTCCTGGTCTTACGCCGCCCTCGCCGCTGACGCGGCGTCGTTGTTCCGCCTGCTCGGTTTGCATCCCGGGCCCGATATCTCTATGCCAGCCATGGCCAGCCTTGCCGGACTGGACCCAGCGCGGGTCCGCCGATTAGTGGACGAGATGGTCCGCGCCCACCTGATGGTCGAACACAGCCCGGGCCGGTACGCCATGCATGATCTTCTGCGCGCCTACGCGGTCGAACAGGCGAGACTCGGCGACGCGGTCGAATCGCAGATCGCGGAACGGCGGATGCTGGACCACTACGTGCACACCGGTTACGCCGCTGCCCGGCAGCTGAACCCGCACCTCGATCAGATCACGCTGACCCTGCCGGCCCAAGACACCGCGCCCGAGCACATCGCCACGTACGACGCGGCGCTGGCCTGGTTCACCGCCGAACACGCGGTGCTCCTCGCCCTCGTCCACCACGCCGTCGCCACCGGCCAGGACCTCCACACCTGGCAGCTCGCGCGAACCCTCGGCACGTTTCTCGACCGGCGAGGGCTCTGGCACGACCGTCTCACGGTCGAACTAGCCGCGGTCGGCGCAGCCAACCGGCTGGGCGACGCTACCGGGCAGGCCCGCGCCCAGCGGAACCTGGCGAGCACATACATCGAACTGGGCCGGTACGACGACGCCTACGCCCACCTGACCAACGCCCTCAATCTGGCCGCCCGGACCGGCGACGTAACCCGGCTAGCCCACACCCAGGGCAGCCTCGGCTACCTCAGGGAAAGGCAAGGGCGCCACTCTGACGCACTGCAGCATGCCCGGCAGGCTCTCCGCCTCTACCAGGAGGCCGGCCATCGCGTCGGGCAGGCTCGCGCGCTCAACCAGATCGGCTGGTACCACGGGCTTCTCGCCCACCACGACGAAGCTCTCACCTACTGCCGGCTCGCCATCGGACTCTTCCAGGCCCTGGACGACCGCGAGGGTGAGGCCGCCGCCTGGGACAGCCTCGGATACGCCCACCACCAGCTCGCCCACCACACCGATGCGTTCACCTCCTACCAGCGAGCGCTGTCCCTGTTCCGGCGGCTCGGCGACCGGTACTACGAGGCCGGCACGCTGACTCGGCTCGCGGAAAGCCACTACGCCGTGGGAGATCTCGCCGGCGCCCGGGCGGCCTGGCACGACGCTCTAGCCATCCTCACCGAACTCGACCACGCAGACGCCGAACAAGTGCGAGCCAGGCTCCGGGACCTGAACGACGCCGAGGGCACCTCGGCCGAGTAGGGATAGGCTGCCGGCGATCACCCAGTCGACGATGTTGGCAGGTGTTATCTGTCGAGGAACACTCCGTTGGGCGACAAGCTCCGCGTTCGCTCTTCGACCAGGCTTGTGGGCAGGTACGGCGAGAGTGCGGCGACCATCGCCGGCTCGAGGGCAGCAAGCGCGAGTCCCCTTTTGTCCATACGTCCTGGCTGTTAGGCCATGACCGCTCTCGGCGCACCCGCAGGGCGATAGCGCAAGTACCCGGCACGATGGCTCGTGCTCGCGACAGCGCTCAGATTCGTGAACGCCGCCGAGCGTGAGCACAGAGGCGCGGGTGCCGGTGAGCGCATCCTGGCGTCGCAGGCATGTGTCCAGTCAATGTCCGGCCAACGTCCTGGTACGCCCGCCTCGCGCTCATGCAAGCTCATCCTATGGAAATGGGAAAGATCAGAGCACTGTTGGTCGTGGCGTGCGCCGGCCTGGCCACAATGCTGCCCGCCGGTACGGCGGGTGCGACCGACCCGAGCATCGGCATCGGACCCGGAGCGGCGACCGACCCGAGCATCGGCATCGGACCCGGAGCGGCGACCGACCCGAGCATCGGCATCGGACCCGGAGCGGCGACCGACGAGATCGCCGCGTTGCCGGGGGTCCGGACCCTCGACCTGTCCGCGCAGGCGGGTCCTTACTATCTCTATTCCTGAAGGTGCGGGGCCGGTCAAGGTTTAGTTGTGACCGGTTTCTGCTGGTTTCCCGGCTCGGTGTGGGCAAACGCCTGCGAGGGGTCGGGGCCCAGCCTCAACCGTAGGTCGACCAGCGCAGCGGGCTTGGCCTTGACGCCGGCTCCGAGTGGCGCACAATCGTGGCGCCGGGTGTCGTGGATGTGGTTCTGGGTGTGGCCGCGCCACCGTGGTGGGGGGTCATCCCTGAAGGGGCGGGGCCTTGTCAACCCCGGTGGCTGGAAGGGGCTGTGACCGGTTTCTCCTCAGTCCCGGCTCGGCGGTGCGGACAAACGCCGGTGAGGAGCCTGGGTCAGGACTCGACCGAAGGTCGACCCGCGCAGCGGGCTTGGTCTTGACGCAGGCCCAGATCGGCGCAGAATCGTCGCGCCGGGAACGAGGGGCTGTGAGGTTGTGGTGGCCGTGTTCTCCAACGTCCGTTGTGGACGGTGAGGCGGGACAGGGCCTCTCCCCTCACTTACCGGCAATGTGCGCAGGTTCGAATCCCCGACGGGTCCCGCCGAACATGGGAACGCAATGGCGACACCGTGGAAATCGTCGGTAGCTGGCATCTGCCCGAATGGTAGCGCCTGCTTTGGCCGAGTACGCGGGCTCGATGGCGCAGGTTGGTGCCTCCGGCGGG
>JAEHDK010000231.1 GCA_016880465.1 Micromonosporaceae bacterium | reverse complement strand
GCCCGGCGACTGGCCGGCCGGCTACGACGATCCGATCCAGCCGTACACACCCGCGTGGCAGGAGCCGATCACCGGCGTACCGGCGGCGCAGTGTGCCCGAGTCGCGCGGGAGCTCGCGGACAACGCCGAGCGCTCCGGTGGCCGATCGATGATCATCATGGGCGCGGGCACCAACCACTGGTTCCACTCCGACACCACCTACCGGGCCATGCTCGCGCTGACCACGTTGACCGGCTGTCAGGGCGTCAACGGCGGCGGCTGGGCACACTACGTCGGGCAGGAGAAGTGCCGCCCGGTCACCGGCTGGTCGCACCTGGCGTTCGGGTTGGACTGGTCGCGCCCGCCGCGGCAGATGATCGGCACGGCGTTCTGGTACCTGCACACCGATCAGTGGCGCTACGACGGGTACGACGCCGGTGCGCTGGCCTCGCCGCTGGGCGAGGGGTTGTTCACCGGTACGCACACCGCCGATCTGCTTGCGCGGTCGGCGCGGATGGGCTGGATGCCCACCATGCCGACGTTCGACCGCAACCCGCTCGACGTCGCGGACGAAGCGCTGGCGGCCGATCCGACCGACCCGGCCGGCGCGGTGGTGGCGGCGCTGGCCGCGGGCCGGTTGGGCTTCGCCGGCACGGATCCGGACGCGCCGCAGAACTGGCCACGCGTGCTGACCGTGTGGCGGGCCAACCTGCTGGGGTCCAGCGCCAAGGGCAATGAGTATTTCCTGCGCCACCTGCTGGGCACCGACGCCTCGCTGCGCGCCACGCAGACACCGCCGCAGCTCCGGCCGGCCGAGGTGACGTGGCGCGACGCGGCGCCCGAGGGCAAGCTCGACCTGTTGCTGAGCATCGACTTCCGGATGACCTCCACGACGTTGTTCTCCGACATCGTGCTGCCGGCCGCGACCTGGTACGAGAAGCATGATCTGTCCAGCACGGACATGCATCCGTTCGTGCACGCGTTCAATCCGGCGATCGCTCCGCCGTGGCAGACCCGCACCGACTTCGACGCCTTCCACGCCATCGCCAAGTCCTTCTCCGCGCTTGCCGGCCCGCGACTCGGCGTACGTAACGACGTGGTGGCCGTGCCGTTGACCCACGACACCCCGGACGAGCTGGCCACCCCCGGTGGCGTGGTGCGCGACTGGGGCAGGGGCGAATGCGAGCCGGTGCCCGGCCGGACGATGGCCAAGCTGGTCATCGTCGAACGCGACTACGGTGCGATCGCCGACAAGATGGGCGCCCTCGGGCCGCTGCTGGACACGCTGGGCACGACCACGAAGGGCGTCACGGTCGACGTGCACCCCGAAGTCGAGTTCCTGCGCAAGGTCAACGGCGCGGCTCGGGGCGGCGTCGCCGACGGCCGGCCCCTGCTGGCCCGCGACACCCATGTCTGCGAGGCGATCCTCACCCTCTCCGGCACCACCAACGGCCGGGTCGCCGTCGCGGGCTTCCGGGCACTGGAGCGGCGTACCGGGCGGCAGCTCGCCGATCTGGCCGCCGAGCACGAGGGCAAGCACGTCCGCTTCGCCGACACGCAGGCCCGGCCGGTCCCGGTGATCACCAGCCCGGAGTGGTCGGGCAGCGAGCACGGTGGGCGGCGCTACTCGCCCTTCACGCTCAACACCGAGCGGCTCAAGCCCTGGCACACGCTCAGCGGGCGGCAGCACTTCTTCCTCGACCACGAGTGGATGCGCGAGTTCGGCGAGGCGCTGCCGATCTTCCGGCCACCGCTGGACATGCACCAGCTGTTCGGCGAACCGCGGCTCACGTCGACAGGCGAGCTGGGACTCACCGTGCGCTACCTGACCCCGCACTCGAAATGGTCGATCCACTCGGAGTACCAGGATAACCTGCTGATGCTCACGCTGTCCCGGGGCGGGCCCACGATCTGGCTCAGCGAAGCGGACGCCGAGAAGATCGGCGTCCGGGACAACGAATGGGTGGAGGCCGTCAACCGCAACGGCGTCGTGGTCGCCCGGGCTGTTGTCACCCACAAGATGCCCGAGGGCACGGTGTACATGTACCACGCCCAGGAACGCGTCGTCGACGTGCCGCGGGCCGAAGCCAGCGGGCGGCGCGGCGGCATCCACAACTCGCTGACCCGGTTGATGGTCAAACCCACCCACCTCATCGGCGGGTACGCGCAGCTGTCGTTCGCGTTCAACTACCTCGGCCCGACCGGCAACCAGCGCGACGAGGTCACGATGATCCGCCGCCGCAGCCAGGATGTGGAGTACTGACATGCAGCCGAGCCAAGCATGCGGAGCGAGCCGATGACACGAGTCATGGCGCAGCTGGCCATGGTCATGAACCTGGACAAGTGCATCGGCTGCCACACCTGCTCGGTCACCTGCAAACAGGCCTGGACCAACCGGTCCGGCGTGGAGTACGTGTGGTTCAACAACGTGGAGACTCGGCCCGGGCAGGGCTATCCGCGTACCTACCAGGACCAGGAGCGGTGGCAGGGCGGCTGGGTACGTACCAAGCGGGGCCGGCTCAAGCCGCGGGCTGGGGGCCGGCTCAAGAAGCTGC
>JAEHDK010000230.1 GCA_016880465.1 Micromonosporaceae bacterium | reverse complement strand
GTCGTCGTCGCCGAAGAGCGGCACCACGGTGGCGTTGGCCGGCACGAACGTCATCGGCTGCTCGGCCACCGTGTAGCCGGTTCCGGCGGGGGTGGCGGCCAGGGCGAAGTCCACAACGGACGTGGTGCCGCCGCCCACCATTGCCGGGGCGGTGTGGGAGCCGGTGCAGGCACCGCCGGTCGGGGTGGCGATCACCGCGTAGGCGCCGGCCGGCGCGCCGGCGAGCGTGTAGGACCCGTGGCCGGCGGTGGTGGTTGACCACCCGCCGACGGCCACGCTGGCGCCGGTCACCGCCGCGCCCTGGCAGGTCACCGTTCCGGTCACCGTCCCGGGGGCGGCGGCGGTCTGCTGGAACCGGATGCCCTGTCCCGAGCTGAGCCAGGTCTGCGCCCGCAGGTACTGGAACGCGGTCGTGCCCAACAGGTCCTCAATGCCGACCGTTGCCGTGCCGCCGCGCTCGACCGGGTTGGCCGGGTCGATGTCGGCGTAGGCGAAGGTGATTCCGCCGGACTCCTCGAAGATCACCTCGAAGCTGACCTGCGCGGCCAGATCGTGGTAGTTGGCCACGTTGCGCCATTCGACGATCCATCTGCGGTTCGGTGCCGTGCCGACGGTCTGCTGCCGCACGCTGGCCTGCGAGCCAACGACCCAGTCGTCCCAGAACGGGTACACGGCTGCGTTGTGCCGGGCCGCGGCGGCTGGTGAGGGGATCGGCGACGAGTCCCAGGCCGATCCGGTCGGGTTGGGGAAGGTGATCGCGCCGTTGGTGTCGATCCGAGTGCTGGTGTACGTCGATCCGTACAGCGCGATCGGGAACGGTGGGTCGTTGCGCACGATCACGTCGTCGCCGGAGGGGCTAATGGTCTGTGCGGCCGGGACGAACGTCTGCGGGGCCTCGGTTGTGCAGCCGGGCGCGTCGCCTCCGCCGTCGATGGAGAGGTCCGCGTCGGCCGTCCCGCCGGCGAAGAACACGGTCGCGACGGCGTACTGGCCGGCGCACCGGCCGCCCACCGACGCGGACACCACGTACTCGCCGACCGGCACCGCGGTGAACTGGTACCCGCCGTCCGCGGCGGTCGTGGTGCTTGCGCCGCCCGGCGTGAGCGTGACCGTGGCGCCCGCGATTGGCTCCGTGGTGACCGTGGCCGTCACCGTGCCGCTGATCGTGCCGGGTGCGGCCGAGGTGAACACGATAGAGCTGTTGGCGGTCAGGGCGACCTCGTTGTACGAGTACCGTGCGGCGACCGTGCCAGAGGCGTCCTCCAGGCCGATCGTGGCGCCGGCGCCGCGCTGGGTATCCGTGCTCAGCGAGCCGTAGTGGAAGCCGATCTGGCCGTCCTCCCGGAAGACCACCTCAAAGGTGATCCGGTCGGGGCCCGGCTTGATGAGCACGTTGCGCCACTCCACCGCGAACTGCCGGTTGGGCGAGCCGCCCGACAGCTGGGTGCGCACGCTGGCCGAGGAGTCGACCCGCAGGTCGTCCCAGAATGGTGCCACCACGGCGTTGGGGGCGGTCGCGTCCGGCAACGCGGGGTTGGCCCCGGTGCCCGCGCCGGGGTCATCGCCGAAGCTGACCAGACCGTTGGTGCTGACCCACGCCGTGGCATAGGTGCGCCCGTGCAGGGTGAACGAGAAGGGCAGGCTGATCTGCTTCTGGGTGTCGTCGCCCTTGACCGCCAGCACGGTCGAGGCAGCCACATAGCCGGACGCGCCGGCGGTGCAGGCGTAGCCCATGGCGCCGTAGTTGGGTGCCAGTTGCAGGTTCCGCACGGTGGTTGCAGTCAGGTCGACCACCGTGCTGGCGTTCGCGGCGCACCGCCCACCGACGGAGCTAACGATCGTGTAGCTGTCTGCGACGAGGCCGGTGAAGGCCCAGGCACCGCCGGCCCCCGTCGTCGTGGTCCACCCTCGCGGATCGATCGACACGGTCGCACCCACGACCGGGGCGCCTGTGGCGTCGGTGAGTGTGCCGGACAGGTCGTACACCTCGATCGGGCTGGCCGAACCGGGGTAGTCGAACACGACCGCCCGGCCGCTCTGCAGCACCGGCTGCTGGATCGAATAGGTCAGCGCGTCGTCGCCGGCCGGCGATTCGATCCCCACCGCGGCCTGCGCACCGCGCTCGGCGTCATTGTCGAGGCTGGCGTAGTTGGTCGTCACGGTGCCGTCCTTGGCCAGTAGGGCTTCGAAGGACAACCGCTGGGCCGGGTTGCCCTTGCGGTAGACGTTGCGCCACTCGATGACGAACTGCTGCGCGGCCCCGGACCCGATGGTCGCGGTGCGCACGCTGGCGGTGGCGTCGACGACCAGGTCGTCCCAGAACGGTGCCACCACGGCGTTCGGGCTGGCCGCGTCGGGCATCGCGACTCCGCCGGTGTACGGGTGTGACCCACCCGGATCGGTGAACGACACGATGCCGTTGGTGTCGATCCACGCGTCGTAGTAGGCGTTGCCGTAGAACGGCAACGCGAAGGGTAGCGGCACGTGCGCCACCGCATCGTCGCCGGACAGGGCGAGTACGGTGGCGTCGGCGGCAACGAACCCGCTGGCCTGCTCGGCGCAGGTGTAACCGGTGCCGTCGGTGTACGGCAGGAGGAACAGGTCGATGTATACATCACCGTCGATGTCGATCTCCTGGCTTGCCGACGAGCCGCACCGGCCGCCGAACGAGGCCGCGACCGTGTAGTGCCCGGGCGCGAATCCGGTGAACAGGAAGCCGCCGTCGGCGCCGGTGGTGACCTGGAGCCCAGCCGGGCTCAGGCTGACTACCGCCCCCTCGACCGGTAGGAACGAGACGCTGTCGAACACGCCGCCGGTGAGGCGGGCTGCCGAGGTCACCGTGAATGTGGCCAGGGTCGGCGGGCCCAGCAGGCTGGCTGTGGCGGCGGAGGCGGCGTACACCGGTCGCTCGCCGGTGATCGCGCCGGCCGGCACGCTGACCGTGACCGAGCCGCCGGGCGTGCCCGGCGTCGCGGTCAGGCCCAGGCCGCTGTCGCCGACGCTGTACCGGAACGAGGTCACATTCGTGTCGTCGCCGGCGGCGAAGGTTATCTGCAGCGTGGTGCCGGCGGTGGCGGTTGCCCCGGCCGGGAACGTCACGGTCGGCGGCAACGGAAGCGCGAGCGCCGCGATCTTCGCCTGGGTCTCCGCAAAGCCGTAGAGCCGTACGTCGTCGATCGCGCCGTTGAGGAAGTCGACGTTGGCACCGGCCCACTTACCCCGGCCGATGCTGATCGGGCCGGTCGCGTTGAACCCGCCGGTCAATATCGCGGTCGCGGCTTGCAGCGTGCCGTTGACGTACAGCCGCAGCTGGCGGGTGCTCGCGTCGTACACCGCGGCCAGGTGCGTCCACTTGCCCGCCGTCGGCGCCGCGTCGGAGAGCACCGAGTAGGTCGTCGGGCTGTCCGAGTCGGCCCCCACCATCGCGAACCGCCACCGGTTGTCCGGACCGGAGTAGCCCAGGGTGAACGCCGACGCGCGGGTGCCGTCTGCGCCCACCGCGGTCGGCTTTGCGGTGCCGCCGGTGGCGGTCAACGACACTCGGGCGGTGACTGTGAAGCTGGTGTCGGTACGCACCGGCGTCATCACCCCGGTGTCGGGGTGCGGAGTCAGTACCGGTCCGGCGGTGGCCGCGTACCCGGTCGAGCCGTCCAATGCCAATGCACTGCCGACCCCGCCCCGGCCCGTCGTCCTTGTCGCCCCTCCGGACAGGCTCGCCGTGTTCGCATGCCCCGTCACGTCGGTCGCCGCGCCGCTGGCCTCGTTGAACGTCCACTCCGCCGCCGGGCCCGAGCCGGCGCGCACCGTGAACGTCCACGTCGCCGGCGTGGTAGAGAACCGACCCGCGTGGTCCTTGGACCAGACCCGCAAGGTGTTCACGCCGTCGCGTACCGGGCGGATCGTCATCGACGCGCCGAAGTCGGTGGTGCGCGCGGCTACGGTGGGGGCCGCCGACGGCTGAACGCCGCTGTCGAGCGTCCACGCGTACGCCACCACCTCGTACGGGCGTACCGACGGCGCCGTGATGTTGAAGACGCCGTCCAGCCCCACCCCACCATGCGGTTGCCCATCCGCCGGGTAGTTGGTCGAACTAACACCGCCCGGAGTCGGTGGTGGTGTGGCGTCCACAGTGAACTCACAGGTGCCGGACCAGGTTCCCCGACCGTACGGGTCAATGGTCAGGGCCTGCCAGACGTAGCTCGACCCGTCGGTGAGCCGGCCCGCGGGTATCGCCGCGGAGACGGTGGACGGATTGCCCGCGGACTGGAGCACCCGGTCCGTGTCGTTGCGCGCCCCACCGGCCACTGGCCACCAGTAGAAGTAGGTCGTCAACGACTGCTGGTCGGTGTCCGGATCGGACTGCGTCGCCGACAGGGTGGGCGTCGTCGTCAACACGTAGGGCCGCCCCGACCCGGTCACACATGCCATGCCGTCGGAGAGCCGGTTCGTCGCGTCGTTGGGTGGGGTGTTGTAGGTGACCGACAGCACCGCCGTGTCGTGGTAGAACTTCTTCCATTGGTACACGGTGCCCTCGTTGACAGCCCGCAGCCCCACCGTCATGGTGCTCCAGTAGTTCGCCGCCGCGATCTGCACCATCGCCGTGACGTCGAACTCGTCCGGACCGGGCAACTGGCAGCCGGCCGCGCCGTCCGTCCGGTGATTGCCCGGCGCCGTGGACATGAGGCCGTAGAGCCCCCAGGAGGGCTGGGCGTTCCAGGTCGTGCCGGGCCAGATGTCACTGGTCAGCCACAATCCCGCGTCCGAGGCGGGGCTGCACGTCCACGACCAGCCCTGCGTGATCCGGAACACGGCGCTGTGGATGTCCTTACCCGCCACACCGGCGGTGTTCATCCGGAACAACGACCGGATCACATACGTGCCGCAACCGGTGCAGTTCTGCACCAACCCCGCACCGGCATCCCCGTTGGCAGGGTTCGACACCGCCGTGGCGTTCTGCCAGAAGGAGCTGTTCGGGTAGTTGCTCCACACCATCGTCCACGCGTTGTCAAGGAGATAGCCGGTCCAGGAGGGATCGATGTAGATCGGTAGCTGTGTCGCCGGGTCGGTCAGCATCTTCTTGTCCGGCGTGAGCACGAGTTCGCCATTGGTGACTCGCACCGGCATCGCGATTCGTCGCTGGCCCCGCACCAGCCCCGCCCCGATCGGATCGGTCATCTGTTCCGACGAATCCCACATCAACGGCACGGGCGACGCGAACACTCGGGCACCCTTCGCGTCTCGCGCCACCAGCCCGCCGCCATCGGCCGCGGCGACCGTCACGCCCTTGGTCGACAAGCCGAACCGCAACGAAGCCAGCCGCGGGTTGGCTGCCGCCTCCCGCGTGCGCACGACCAGCACCTCGGAGAAGCCCAGCGCCTCCGCCGTCACCCGCAGGTCCACCCCGGGCAACACCTCCCGGTAGAGCGCGGTGCTGCCCGACACCTCCGGCACGGGCAGCGCACCCTGCCATGACACCGACAACTCGTGGCCGCGGTTCGTCAACCGGGCCAGCGGATCGCGACCACCCCCCGAGAACACCATCGGCAACGCCGAAGCCCGCGGCGCGACACCCCCGGTCACCTTGCGCAGAGCGGTGTCGATCGGCACCCACTCCGAGCCTTGCCGCACCCGCTTCGGAGCCAGCGACTGCTCCAAGGTGGACGTCCCATCTGGATTTGCGAACGTCTGTGAGAACTCGGTCCTCTGCGCGAGCACCTCAACCCGACGGCCACAGGCGGCCGCCATTGCCGCAGCCGCCATGGCATTCGACTGGACGTCCGCACATGACGGCTCGGCCGAACCCTGAGCGGGAGCAGCAGACACGGGTGTCGCCACCAAAGTCGAGGCGACGAACACCACCGCCATTGCCGCCACCAGCCACTGCCGCCTACCGCGAACACCAGCACCCTGAGATACCCACACGGCGGTTCCCCCAGCCACGCAGAGCATTGAGATTGTTGAATGATCCACACTTGCCTTGTGCCCGGCCCCTCAACGGCCAGCGGCGCCACCCTGGCACGGGCGATCACCAGTTCATTACTTGTTGATCACATGTCCAGGTGGTGTCGGAACCGGCCGCCGACCGTGTACCCGCGCAAGAACTGCGGGCACATGGTGTGAGCTGGCGTTTTCCCAGTGGAAGGCGACCGGCCGGTCGAGGAGCACCGTTGGAAGCGGTGTACGGCTGCCGCCGCTCCACCGCCGGGCTGGGCCGTGGAGCGGAGGCACTACCAGCTAACGACGGTCAGGCGATGCCCGCCATCTGAAGCGCGTAGTCGCGCAGGGAGGCTCCAGCGACGCGCTATGTGCCAGCGTGAGTCTGGCGACGGGAATGCTGACGGTCTGGACCCGCCCGAAGGGGTACAGGTGATCGGAGACCGGCATGACCGGAAGTATGCGTAATGCAGAACGCCGAGACGGTACTTGGTGTCCTCCGCGACCGCGCCAACCAGACCAGCCGGCATGGGCTGCCCTCATGGCCAGGATGCGGCGCAAGACCCTCGTCGTCTGCCACCCCTGCCATGAGCCATCCACCACCGGCACCCCACCGCAGCCGCGGCATAGATCACTGGAGAGCCTCGTGCTTCGAAAAAGCCTGCGGGGTTCGGCGGCACCACGCCGATTGTCTTCGCGCCCGCGATGAGTCGGGCAAAGTGGCGGGCGCCAAATGTGCGTCGTAACGTTCGGCAGTTGTGGGACGACGTGCACGACATGACCGAGCTTACTAAGGAGGGTAGCCTGCTCTCTGCCATCGGCGCGACTGACGATCGTGGTGTCGGACCGACGGCTGACATGGTGGTTGCCCACACCATGCATGTTGTTTCCGGCAGTTGCGGCCCTATCTGACAGAAGGCACCGGGCTAACCGCCGCTCGTGCCGCGATCGCGCACGGGCGTACGGTCCCGGGAGCGTCATCAGCGGCAACTCGCGGTACGTCGCTGGACGCCGGTGGTGCCGCCGACCACACGACCGGCGCGAGCGGTGATCGGATCCGGTTCCCACTGTGGCGAGCGTGGATCGTGGGCAGAGGGATCAGCTACCCGGCAACGTGTCCGACACGCCGGGTCTGGACCCCAGGACCACCACCACAGTCCGAGACGACCGCCGCGCCGCGTACCCGTCCAGCTTCGGGTCGATCCCACGCCAGCGTGCCCACAGCCGCAACCGCTCGTCACCTGTTGCGGCATGACCACGCACCAGCCGCCGCCCGTCGACCAGATCGACGGTCGCGTCCGGATTCGTCTGCAGGTTGAGCCACCAGGCGGGCTCACCCTCACCCCACCCGTTCATCGCCAGCAAGACCAGGTCCGGACCGTCCTCGAAATAGCCGATGATGACGCTGCGCTGCCGGCCGGTGCGGCGCCCGGTGGTGGTCAGCCGCAGCGTGCCCCAGCCCTTGGCGCGTGGTCGCCACAGTCCGACCCGGCCGCCAAAGACCCGGTACCCGCCCCGGTGCACCGACCAGACCAG
Organism: Micromonosporaceae bacterium; assembly: GCA_016880465.1. Classification (GTDB taxonomy): domain Bacteria; phylum Actinomycetota; class Actinomycetes; order Mycobacteriales; family Micromonosporaceae; genus EFPC-2. The sequence goes on along the minus strand of JAEHDK010000230.1, from coordinate 1,896 downwards.
ACGGATGAACCAGCGCGGCGGAAGCCGCGGCACTTTCGCCCGGTGCTCGACCGACATGGCGACCTCCCACACACCTAGCTGGCTGCGGTCACGAACAGAACGCTCGCCGCATGAACGCTAGCCGCAGCCGCGGGCGGCCGGCACAGCCGAACGGCCCGCCGATGCCCCTACTGCATCACCTCCTCGTCGCCCTCCCATCGGTGCAGCCGGCCGAGCAGACGCACCCTTATCGGAGGAGGTGGTCAAAGATCATGGACGGCGGTCAGGCTCGAGTGCAGCGACCCGCCCAGGGCGTGTCCGGGTTCATGGCGTGCCCCGTACGGGATGGTCAACCCGATGGGTGTGAAAGTGCCGCGGCCGAACATCGTCGACGCACTGTCGCCGGGCTGGCGACCGGGTGTAGCTTCAGCCGCACCTTCAAAGACGTGCTCAGCATTACAGGAGGCAGCGCCATGTCTGACAGCGTCTATACGTTCACCGAGGTCGTGGGGACCAGCACGGAGTCGTGGGAAAAGGCGGCCGCTATCGCCGTGGAACGGGCGGCAAGGACGCTGCGCGATCTCCGCGTCGCGGAGGTGGTCAAGCTGGATATGGACCTGGAAGACGGTCGGGTCCGTGCCTACCGGGCCCGCGTACAGATCTCATTCAAGCTGGAGGAGGAGGGCTGAGGCCCTGCGGGTGGGGCCGTTCCGGTCCGGGTTACCCGCCGAACCGGCGGTCCCTCTCGCCGCTTCAATAGCTGCGGTTTGCGCCGATTGACCACCGAGTCGGCGCCTCGGGCTGCGGGTCCCATCCGGTTCTGCCGCTGACCGCTCGCGCAACGGCCCGAACGTCGGTTCTTGGGGACGAGCTCCGACGAGGAGATGACCCGTGGTGGGTCTGACGGCGGACCATGCTCTATTTACTCCAGATCTGCGTTCGTCGGATCGGCGCCGCCGCCGAGGTCTCGGACGAGCAGGTCTGGGGGCACGCATCCGCCATGCGTCGGTGACAAGCTCCCGCGGGCGTCCGACGTCCACCTGTGCCCGCCACAGCATCACGAGCGGCAACCCGGCCGGCTCGGGACAGCCGGTGCCCGGTCTGATCGGTGCGGTCCCGTTCCGCGAGGCGAAATGCCCGGCGGTGGCGAACCGGTCGATGTCGGCGGTGTCACCGAGCAGCCGGGCCGCGAGTTCGTCACCGGCGCCGCCGGGTGGCGTACGATCTTCGCCCTCGCCGCGGTCGTCGCCGTCCTGCTCGCGGTCCTGCTCTACCGTGCAACCCCACCGTTGGCACCGCGGGCGCGCGTGCCGTACCCGGCGCTCATCGCCTCGGTCGGCGCGGTCCTCATGCGCGAGCGGGCGGCCCGATGGACGCTCGTCGCCGCGTTCACGTTGGTCTGGACGGCGCTGACTTTCCTGCTCAGCGGCCCACCGTTCCGGTACCCGATAGCGGTGATCGGGTTGTTCGGGTTGACCGGCCTTGCCGGTGCCCTCGCGGTCCAGCACGCCGGTCGGCTCCTGTGCAATTCATGCGAAAAGCGCCCGTAAGGCGGTGACCAATAGAACGAGCGAACCGGTCACGATTGCCACGAGTGGCCACAGCGGCAGACGCTCGCCCTATCGATTACTCTGGTTTTGCGTGCTGCCCTATGGGTATGAACATCGATGCGGCGACGGCCGCGGCCGCTAACACCACTTGCAGCCCAACGTCCTTGATCCCGTAGCCGGGGTTGCTGATTGCGGTTGCGATAGCCGAGGCAACTACTGCGCCGACAGCGCCCGCTAATGGGCCGATCCAGATCGCGCTTGGCCGCTTGGCTGGCACGAGGAACCAGGCAGCTAGGCCGAGTGCCGCTCCGATTAGAACCGCCACGACGAAGTTCATAACGCCTCCTTCAGAGGGCGAATGTGACGC
>JAEHDK010000028.1 GCA_016880465.1 Micromonosporaceae bacterium | reverse complement strand
CAGTAGCCGGACGGCAGCGCGCCGCCGATGTCGACGACGACCGGGTCGCCGCGCTCGATCACCCGGTCGGACACGCCGTGGTGCGGGCTCGCCCCGTTGGGGCCGGACGCCACGATCTCGAAGTCCAGTGTGGACTTATGGGTCTCCCGGACCGCCGCGCCGATATCGGCGCCCACCTCGGCCTCGGTGCGCCCCGGGCGCAGCCACTGCGCCATCCGCGCGTGCACCGCGTCGATCGCCGCGCCGGCCGCGCGCAACTCCGCCACCTCGGCGGGCGACTTGCGCATCCGCAGCTCCCGCAGCACCGGCCCGGCCAGCCGCTGGCGCGTCGCGGGCAGCGCCTTGCGCAGCGCCAGCACCTGCTCGGCCCACATCTGGTTGCCGAGCCCCACCGCGCCCGTCGCGCCGCCGAGGGCCTGGACCACCATGGGGTACGGGTCCGTGCCGTCGGCGTGGTCGACGATGCGTACGCCGGTGCCCGGCGCGGGTGAGGCCTCCGCCGCCATCCGCTCCAGCCGCGGCACGATGAGCGTGGGTTGACCGACGGCGGGCAGGACGAGGCAGGTGAGCCGCTCGGACAGGTGGGCGGCGTACCCGGTCAGGTAGCGCAGGTCCGCGCCCGGCGTCAGCAGCAGCGCGTCGAGGCCGGCGGCCGCGGTGCCGCGCTGTGCCGCCGCGAGCCGCTGCGCGGAGTAGAGGTCGTCGGTGCCCACGCCGCCTAGCTTAACGTTCGTTCGGCTGCGTACGCTTGCCCACCGTGGGCCGACCCTTGTTGCTGGTGGACGCACCGAGCCTCTACTTCCGGGCGTACTTCGGGATCCCCGAGTCGGCCGCGACCGCACCCGACGGGTCGCCGGTGAACGCCGTCCGCGGGTTCCTCGACATGCTCGCCACGCTGATCCGTACCCGCCGGCCGGGCCGGGTGGTGTGTGCACTCGACGCGGACTGGCGGCCCGCCTGGCGGGTCGCGCTGCTGCCGTCGTACAAGGCGCACCGGGTCGCACCCCGAGGTGGCGAGATCGTGCCGGACGGGTTGGTGCCCCAGATCCCGCTGATCCTCGACGTGCTCACGGCCATCGGCATCGTCGCGGTCGGCGCGGCCGGGTACGAGGCGGACGACGTGCTCGGCACGCTCGCCACCCAGCCGGGGCCGACCGAGGTGGTCAGCGGGGACCGCGACCTGTTCCAGCTCGTGGACGACGACGTACCGGTACGGATGCTGTACTGCGGCCGCGGCGTCGCCAAGCTCGAGGTCTGCGACGACGCCGCGGTACGGGCGAAGTACGGCGTGCCGGCCGCCTGCTACGCGGACTTCGCGGCCCTGCGCGGCGACCCGAGCGACGGCCTGCCGGGGGTACCCGGCGTCGGCGAGAAGACGGCGGCCCGGCTCATCGACCGGTACGGCGGGCTGGACGGCATCCTCGCCGCGATGGACGACCCCGCGGCGAGCTTCGCGCCCGGCGTACGGGCCCGGCTGGTCACGGCGCGCGACTACCTCGCCGTGGCGCCGACCGTGGTCCGCGTCGCGCGTGACGTACCCCTGCCGGATCTTGACCTGGCCGTGCCGCCGGCACCGGTGGACGCCGATCGGCTGTTCGCGCTCGCCGAGCGGTGGAACCTCGCCGGCGCGTGCCGCCGCCTGGTGGACGCCATGCACGGCACCTGACACTCACGTCACGTCGCGCCGCCACATGAAGCAGAGCCCGACCCCCGCGGAGACCAGTCCATAGCCCAGCAGAACCGTTGCGCCAAGCCACGGGGAACTGTGCACGCCGTCGGTGAAAACGTCCACCAGACGACGAGAGGCGACCGACGGGACAAGTACGGAAAGATCGAGCCCGGGCTGTGGACTGCCGCCGCCCCCGAACACCATCTGAGTCGCACTGACACTCGTCAGGTACAGCAGCATGGCCACGATGACGGCGGCCGTCAGCCGCCGCACGAGACAGCCCAAGCCGACACCGAGCACCGCCCAGACCACGAAGGCCACGGCATTGAGCAGTATCGACCGCCGTACCGGCTCGGCGTTGAGGTACGCCGCCCCCATGTCCTGCGAGTGAAGGAACAACACCCCGGCCGGAAGAGACACGATCAACGTCAATGCCCAGAGCGCCAGCCCGCCGCCGACGGCGACGACGAGTTTCGTGCCGAGTACGCGGTGCCGGCGGGGCTCTACCAGGAGCGTCGTTGTCATGGTGTGCCGAGCGAACTCCCCGGCAACGAGGTAGACACCGAAGAGCATCGCGACCAGCAGTCCGACGTATTGACCAGACGTATAGAGATTGGCGACATCAGCGCCGAGGCTGTCGCCGAGTCCACCGCCGGCCACCCGGTCCAGCACGTCGATCGTCACTGGCTCACCATGCGCTGCGGCGGACAGGCGCATGAACTCGATCTTGTCGGCCAGGTTTATCGCATTGACGGCAAAGGAGACCACGGTTGTCAGTAGGACCGCACCCAGCATGGCCCAGGTTGTCCGGGCGGCCCGCAACTTAAGGACTTCGGCGCTCGGTAAGGTCACGACACCAACCCGTCGGTCAAGGCGACGTAGGCCCGCTCGAGGTCGCCGTGGACCGCGACCAGCCTCGCCAGGGGCTGGGCGGTCACCAGGCGACCGGCCTCGATGATCACGATATCGTCCGCAACCAGGCTCAGCTCCGATAGGACATGGCTGGAGACCAGTACGGTGCATCCCGCGTCTGCCAGCTCGCGAAGGAGTCCGCGAAGCCAGCGGATTCCGGTCGGATCAAGCCCGTTCGCCGGTTCGTCCAGCACGAGGGCCGTTGGTTCGCCGAGCAGAGCGGCCGCGATACCGAGCCGCTGGCGCATCCCGAGCGAGTAACCACGCGCACCGCGGGTCGCCGCACCAGCAAGGCCAACCCTCGCCAGCGACTCGTCCGCCCGGCTCTCGGGCAGCCGGGCGGCGCGGCAGATGATGCGCAGATGACTGCGACCCGAGCTGCCCGGATAGAACACCGGAGCGTCGAGCACTGCACCCACGATCGTGATCGGGTTACTGAGCGTCGGGTACCGCCGTCCATCGATGGTCGCCTCGCCCTTCGTCGGCCGAAGCAACCCGAGCAGCGCACGCAATGTCGTCGTCTTGCCTGCCCCATTCGGCCCGAGCAGACCGGTGACGCGGCCGGGCTCGGCTGTGAAGGACAGGTCGTGCACCGCGGCCTTCGTGCCGTAGCGCTTCGTGAGGTTCAGCACGGCCAACCGGGCGCCCATCAACGACCGGCTGCCGATGGCCCGTGCCGGCGGGAGCGAGGGTCGTACGGTCCCCACTGGACTCGCGACCGCGTTGCCAATACGACAATCGCTGTCAACATGGCTACGGCGCTGGCGATGAGTGACACCCGCCAGCCGGCGCCTTGCTGGTAACCGAGGATGCCATCCATGCGCGGCACCCCGGTCAGTGGCGGGCTGACCAGGAGCCCGAGCCCAGCCACGCCGAACAGAGCCGCGGTGAGCCGGCGGATTCGCCGGCCCGGCGCGGCCAGCCACGCGTAGTGGATGGCCAGCCAGCCTGCCGCGAGCAGGATCAATCCAGTGAGCAGCAGAACGAGACCGGCCACGACGTTCGCCCATGGCGACGCACTGGCGGCGCAGGCCACGCCGGTCGAGCCGGTACACAGGGACTGGCGGCCCGAATGCAACAGTGCGGGCGAGGCAGCATCAATCACACTCATCAGGTACGAGGTGCCGAGTGCGACCAGTCCGAGGCTGGCGATGAGCCAGGCTGCGGTCAACGCCGGACGCCACCACCGCGGGCGGTACGAGCGCCGCAGCTGCCTCGCTATGCTAGCCGGGCTGCCGAACCGAGCCACCGCCTCATGTTCGGCCTCGTGCATCGACAGATGTCGCGCGAGACCCTCCTCGATCCCCATCCGCAAGTGATCCTCGGTCTCGGCCAGGGTCCGGCGTCCGGCCTCGCCAGTACCGCTGAGCCGGTCGAACATGTCGTCCAGGTACTTGTCGACCTCGCTCATGCCATGCTCCCCACGATGGGTCTGGCCAAGATAGCCTGAACTCCGTTCGCAAATGCCGTCCACTCCCGGCGCTTGGCCTGCAGCGCGGCCGAGCCTTCGGCAGTGAGGCGGTAGACCCGCCTGCGCCGGGGCGCCCCCACCTCCCATTCGCTGGCCACCAGGCCGTCGCGCTCCAGCCGGTGCAGCGCCGGGTAGACCGTGCCCTCGGGTAGGTGGAAGGTCCCGTCGGACCGCTCGCGGAGGGCGGCGATCAACGCGTAGCCATGGGCCGGCCCGGTCGCATGCAGCGCACCGAGCAGGAGTAGCTCGAGGTGTCCACGGAGGTCCATACCTAGGAAGATAGGCATAGCAAGCCTAGGTGTCCATCGGCCGAGCGGCCCGGTCACCCGTCGGGCCGGAGCACCGTCCGGTAGACGTCGATGAGCTGGGCGGTGACGACCTCGGTGGCCAGCCGGTCGACTCGCTTGCGGCCGTCCGAGCGCGCGGGCACCGCGAGGATCCCAGCCGCCGCGTCGGCCAGCCGGTTCACGAGCGCCCGCCGGGCGGATGCCGTGCCCCGCGGTTCGGGGAAGTCGACCACCGCCGACGGGGTGACGCCGTCGAGTACCTCAGCCGCGTCGCCGACGTCCACGCTCACCACCGGCAGGCCCATGGCCGCGGCCTCCTTGACGACCAACGGGCCGCTCTCGCTGCCCCGCCGGGAGGTGACGAGCAGCAGGTCCGCAGCGGCGAACTTGCGGACCACGTCGATGCGGGGTTGGTCCAGGGCAGCCAGCACCAGCTCCTGGGCGGTGATGCCGCGCGTCCGCAGCCCAGCGAGCACGTCGGTGAAGATGTCGTAGCCCTTGACCGGGTTTGCTGGCGCGGCGCCGAACAGGACGAGCGGCTCGTCCGGGGGCAGCCCGAGTTCGGCCCGAGCTGCCGCGCGGTCCATCGGTGCGAACAGGCCGAGGTCCACCCCGTTCGGCACGATGTACCCGGTGGGGTCGCGCGCCGCATCGGCCACGTATTTACTTTCGGCGTACTGGACTTTGGCGCGGAGATACCAGGCTTCGGCTTCCTCGGGCGCCATGGCGACCGTGGCGTCGAGAATCTCAAGTGCGAGACCGAGATCCTTGTCGTTGGTGAACCGCTCCGCCCGGCCGATGAGGAGATCGACCGTGGGGCTGCCGGTCGCGCGCCACAGCGTCTCGATATTGGTGATGATCGGCGCCGCTTCCTCCGCGTCCTTCGCCTTGGCGAGCTGCACATAGAGTTCGCCGAGGACCCTGGGCTTTTCCGCGGGGCCGGGCAGGGGAAAATCGTCGGGCTGGGCCGCGAGACCGTCCCCGCCATTCTCCTTGGGCGAACCCGGTTCACTCGCGCCTTCGCTTCCGGGTTGGAGGTCGGGGCGGAAGACGCCGCGATTGAGCTCGCGCGGCT
>JAEHDK010000229.1 GCA_016880465.1 Micromonosporaceae bacterium | reverse complement strand
GGGCGGCGAGCAGCTCGGCTCGCCGCGAGCCGAACCGCCGCTGCAGACCCTCGACGAACTCCCGCGCGGCCGTGCTCAATCTGTCCATTGTGGTCCTTCCGTGATGTGCTCTGGGCGTACCGGTACCCGCGCCAGCGCCTTGCCGGTCGCCGCCCGGATCGCGGCGACGATCGCCGGTGTCGACGAGATCGTCGGTGGCTCGCCGACGCCGCGCAGCCCGTACGGCGAGTACGGGTCGGCCAGCTCGAGCACCTCCACCCGCATCGGCGGCATGTCCAGGATCGTCGGGATGAGGTAGTCGGTGAACGACGGGTTGCGGATGAGCCCGTCGACCACCTGGATCTCCTCCATCAGCGCCAGGCCGAGCCCCTGCGCGGAGCCGCCCTGGATCTGCCCCTGGACGGCCTGCGGGTTGACGGCCCTGCCGACGTCCTGCGCGGTCGACAGCTCGACGACCCGGACGAGCCCGAGCTCGGTGTCGACGTCGACCGTGGCGCGGTGGGCGGCGAAGGCGTACTGCACGTGGGCGTCGCCCTGCCCGGTTGCCGGGTGCAGCGGCGACGTCGGCCGGTGCCGCCACTCGACCGTCTCCTCCACCGGCCCGGCGCGCAGCAGCTCGACCAGCGGCACCTCGCCCGCGGGCGACACCGCGGCGCCGTCCACCAGGCGGGCGTCGGGCAGGCCCGACCGGGCCAGCAGGGCCGCGCGTACGGCCCGGCACGCGGCGCGTACCGCACCCCCCGACAGGTACGTCTGCCGGGACGCCGACGAGGATCCCGCGCTGCCGACGGTGGTGTCCGCGGTCGCGACGGTCACCTGCGCTATCCCGAGCTCGGTCCGGGCGATCTGCGCCTGCACGGTGACCAGCCCCTGGCCGACCTCGGCCGCGGCGCTGTGTACGAGCACCGCCGGCTCGCCGCCGACCAGCTCGAGCCGGACCCGCGCGGTGGCGAAGTCGTCGAAGCCCTCCGAGAAGCCCACGTTCTTGATGCCGATCGCGTACCCGACCCCGCGGACCACGCTCTCGCCGTGGGTCGTGTTCGACACGCCCCCGGGCAGCAGCCGCGGGTCCGTACCGCGCGGCGGTGGGTCGGGCGCGTCGCGCACCCGGCGCAGCAGCTCGGCCACCGGTGCCGGCCCCTCGACGAGCTGACCGGTGGGCATCCGGTCGCCGGTCGTCAGCGCGTTGCGCAGGCGTACCTCGACCGGGTGCAGCCCGACCGCGGCGGCGAGCTTGTCCATCTGCGACTCGTACGCGAAGCAGGCCTGGACGGTGCCGAAGCCGCGCATCGCGCCGCACGGCGGGTTGTTCGTGTAGGCGACGTACGCGTCCATCACCACATTGGGTACGTCGTACGGGCCGATGCCCAGCGTCGCGGCGTTGCCGCAGACCGCCGTCGAGCTGGACGCGTAGGCGCCGCCGTCGAGCACGATCCGGGCGCGTACGTAGACCAGCCGGCCGTCCCGGGTCGCGCCGTGCTCGTAGCGCAGCCGGGCCGGGTGCCGGTGTACGTGACCGTAGAACGACTCCTCCCGGCCGTACACCATCTTGACCGGCTTGCCGGTGTGCCGGGCCAGCAGGCAGGCGTGCACCTGCATCGAGAGGTCCTCGCGGGCACCGAACGCGCCGCCCACGCCGGCCAGCGTCAGCCGCACCAGCGACGTCGGCAGGCCGAGGCAGCCGGCGATCTGGTCCTGGTCGACGTGCAGCCACTGGGTGGCCACGTAGAGGTCGACACCGCCGTCCTCGGCCGGCACGGCGAGCCCCGACTCCGGCCCGAGGAACGCCTGGTCCTGCATGCCCACCTCGTACTCGCCGGTGACGACGACCTCGGCCGGCACCGCCGGGTCGCCGCGCCGGACCGGTACGTGCCGCAGCAGGTTGCCGCGGTCGTGTACCTGCGCCGAGCGCGGGTCCAGCGCCGCGTCGGCGTCCACCACGGGCGGCAGCACCTCGTAGTCGACGGCGATCCGCGCCACCGCCCGGCGGGCGGTCTCCGGGTGGTCGGCGGCCACGATGGCGACCGGTTCGCCGGCGTACCGCACCTCGCCGATGGCGAGCACCGGCTGGTCGCGGATCTCCAGCCCGTACGTCTTGGCACCCGGCACGTCCTCGTGGGTGAGCACCGCGAAGACCCCGGGCAGCGCGACCGCGCCGGTGATGTCGATGCCGCGGATGCGGGCGCGCGGGTGCGGGCTGCGCAGGGTCGCGCCCCAGAGCATGTCGTCGGCCCACAGGTCGGACGAGAACGCGAACTCGCCCTTGACCTTCAGCGTGCCGTCCGGCCGGACCGGGCTGTCCCCGACGCCGCCGGCGACCCGCTGTTCCGTGTCCGGCCCGGGCCGCTGCGCCGTGTCCGGGCGCATGGTCGTCACGGCATCCTCCCGAGCCTCCGGTGGGCGGCGAGCATCCGGCGGGTGAGCGCGTCGGCCGCCGCGGTGCGTAACTGTCCGCTCTCGACGATTGGCCGCCCGCCCACGAGCAGCAGCTCCAGCGGTGGCGGTGAGCCGAACACGAGCGCGGTCACCGGGTCGTCGATGCCCGCGTGACCGAGCCCGTCGAGCTGCCACAACGCCACGTCCGCCAGCTTGCCCGGCTCC